>NZ_JBEVLO010000086.1:0-20754 GCF_040509115.1 Mycobacterium sp.
GCTGGCGTCGTTCGCCATCGGGTTCGCCACCATCAGCGCCACCACCGCGGTGTTCACCGGCTTCGGCGCCGGGTACTTCACGGCGGGCGGTCCGTTCGTCTGGACACTGCTGCTCGCCGCCGCGGTGTTCCTCATCTGGGTCTTCATCGCCGCCGACCTCACCGCGAAGATCCCGCTGGCCGGATACGCCTACCAGTGGACCAGCCGAATCCACGGCTCCACCCTCGCCTGGTTCACCGGCGTGATGGCGCTCGCCGGATGGATCTGCGGCATGACCGGGGTGGGCTTCATCCTCTCCGGCTACCTCGGTGGCCTGTTCGGCTGGGAGATGACGCAGACCGTCCAGATCCTCGTCGCGATCGGCGTCATGGCCGTCTGCATGCTCGTCAACCTCTACGGCGTGCGGTTCGCGACGATGGTCAACAACATCGGTGTCAGCCTGGAGTTCGTCATCACCATCGGTGCGACGATCCTCGTCGCGATCGTCGCGTTCTCCGCGCCCGAGAACCACCAGCCGCTCTCGGTGCTGTTCACCGGCGGCACCTCCGACGGCGCAACGCCGTACATCATCGCGTGGTTGGCTGCGTCCCTCGGACCGTTCTTCGGCCTGATCGGCGTGGAAGCCAGCGCCGACGTGGCCGAGGAGACCAAGAACGCCCGGCACGTCATCCCCCGCACCATGTTCTACGCGCTGACCGCATCGATCGTGATCGAGTTCCTGATGTACGTCGTCTACGTACTGGCCATCAAGGACGCCGCAGCGGTCGAGGCGAACTCCGCGGCACCGATCGAAGAGATCATCACCCAGCAGGTCGGTCCAGTCATCACCAAAATCGTTGTCGCCGTGGCACTCACGAACGTCATGGCATGCATCCTGGCCAACATCCTGGTCGCCACCCGGCTGACGTACTCGATGGCCCGCGACAACATGCTCCCGTTCTCGCACGTGTGGCGCCACGTGTCCCCGAGCAATCGCACCCCCACGTACGCCGTGCTCGGGCTGTTCGGCTTCTCGACGGCGCTCCTGCTCCTGGCCCTGGTGAGCGAGAAGGCGTTCTTCCTCATTCTCGGCTTGTCGGCACTGGCCGTCTTCGCCACCTACGTGCTGCAGACCGTCGCCCTGATCGTCGGTCACCGCCGGGGCACCATCCCCGCCGCCGAACCAGGCACGTTCGACCTGGGCCGGGCCCGGATGCCGATCTACGTCGTCGGCCTGATCGTCTTCAGCCTGGTGTGCGCGGCGCTGATCTTCCTGCCGCAGTTCGCAGGCAACGGCTACGTGTTCTTGGGCCTCGTCGTCCTGGCCGGCGTCTGGTCCGTCACCGGCCTTCGCAAGCGGTTGGCCAACGGCGAAGCGGGACCCGATTACGCCAAGACCCACATCTCCTGAATCCGACTGACCAACAACCATTTCCCGAGAGGACATCATGACCGTCACGCACCCCGGCACCAGCAACCTGGTCGCCGTCGAGCCCGGCGCCGCCATCCGCGAGGACACCCCCGAGGGTTCGGTGATCCAGTACAGCGACTACGAACTGGACACCTCCAGCCCCTACGCGGGCGGCGTGGCCTGGATCGAGGGCGAGTTCATCCCCGCCGAAGACGCCAGGATTTCGATCTTCGACACCGGCTTCGGCCACTCCGACGTCACCTACACCGTGGCACACGTGTGGCACGGCAACGTGTTTCGACTCGACGACCACATCGACCGACTGCTCGACGGCGCCAACAAGCTGCGCCTCGACGCAGGCATGAGCAAAGACGAACTCGCCGAGATCACCAAGAAGTGCATCTCGATGTCGCAGCTTCGCGAATCCTTCGTCAACCTGTCCATCACCCGCGGATACGGGAAGAAGAAGGGTGAGAAGGACCTCACCAAGCTGACCCATCAGGTCTACGTCTACGCCATCCCCTACCTGTGGGCCTTCCCGCCCGCCGAGCAGATCTTCGGCACCACGGCGATCGTGCCGCGCCACGTCCGCCGCGCAGGGCGCAACACCGTCGACCCGACGATCAAGAACTACCAGTGGGGCGACCTCACCGCCGCCAGCTTCGAGGCCAAGGACCGCGGCGCCCGTACCGCGATCCTGCTCGACAGCGACAGTTGCGTCGCCGAGGGCCCGGGCTTCAACGTCGTCGTCGTCAAGGACGGCAAGCTGGCCTCACCGTCGCGAAATGCGTTGCCCGGCATCACCAGAAAGACCGTCTTCGAGCTCGCGGACCAGATGGGCATCGAGGCCACCCTGCGCGACGTCAGCAGCCGGGAGCTCTACGACGCCGACGAGATCATGGCCGTCACCACCGCTGGCGGCGTGACCCCGATCAACACCCTCGACGGCGAGAAGATCGGCAACGGCGAACCCGGCCCGATCACCGTCAAGATTCGCGACCGCTTCTGGGCCCTGATGGACGAGCCAGGCCCGCTGATCGAGGCCATCGAGTACTGATCTCGCGCCCTGACCTATCTCGGCGGGTGGCCGTTCGATCACCCGCTGAGATAGGTCACTAGATCGCCGGAACGGGGATGCGCTGCACACTCCAGTGAAAGGTGCCCCGGCACACCAATCTTCCACCGGCGTCGGTCACTTCGGCACTGGTGGACAGCCGAACCCGCTCCTGCTCGCCCGACCACAGCATGGCCAGCGCCTCGCGTTCCTGAGCCGCCAATCGGCAGGTCGCCACCAGCCGACCCCGCGCCGGCGCCAGGAATTCCAGCGTCGCGGCCCAACCCAGCGGCAGGATGCCCGCCATGTCGGGCTCGGGATTGTCGGCGATGATCGCCCCGAGTCCGGCGGCGTCCAGCAGCGCCACCAGACCGCTGGAGTGCAGCGATCCGATGACGTTGGTCAGGCCCTCCGGTGTCGTGGCCGCGATCTCGGCGGCGCCGTCGGCAGCGCGCACCACCTCGATGCCCGCGGTCCGGTGCGCGGGAATTGGTTCCAGCAGTTGGCGTGCCACGCGGGTCATGTCCATCTCCGCAGACTGACACTGTTGGCTTACGGCACGGTGACCACCAGGCCAACAACGTCTCGCGGCGCTACCCCAGCGAGACGAGGTCCTTGACGTCGTCGATGGGCAGCATCCCCTCCACCCAGGCGTTGACGTTCATGCTCGTCAGGTTGATCCCGCCGCCGTGATTGTCGAGGAAGGCCGTGTCGGCCGCGTCGCGGCCCGTGGCGATGCGCACCATCGTCTGCCGCGGCGCGAGGCACGTCGCGTCGACCACCCGCCACATCCCGTCGACGTAGGCCTCGGCGACGGCGTGGAAGTCCATCGGGTAACAACCCGGCGCGTACACCGCGACGAGTCGGGCAGGCACGTTGACCGCACGCAGCAGGGCGATCACCAAGTGTGCGTAGTCACGGCACACACCCTGGCCTGCCAGCACGGTGTCCGCGGCGCCGTCGATGGGGTCGCTGGATCCGGGCACGTACTGCAACCGGGTACCGACCCAGGAAGACACCTTCTCCAGCAGCGTGATCGACTTCGCGTAATCGCCGAATTCCGTTGCGGCGAAGCCGTAGAACTTGTCGGCCTCGGCGTAGCGGCTGGGCCGCAGGTACGTCGACAGGTCGATCTCGGTGACCGGTGCCGGGTCGGTCTGTCCGATGATGGTCGCCGAGTAGTTGGCCAGCACCGTGCCCTTGCCCGCCTCGAACTTGTGGATGCGGGTGCCGTGCTGCCCGACGAGCTCCATCGGCTCGATTGCGTTGCCGTTCAACGTGAACGACAGTTCCTCGGTCACCTCGGCGCCCGGCTGCGGCGCCACTGCGATCTGAAACTCAAGGGTGGTCGGGTCGAACACCTCGACCTGTAGTTGCGCACCGACTTCGCGCCTCATGGCTCACCACAACTTTCGTACGTATTTCGGGTAGAGACGCGGCAAGCGCATCGTGTCGGCACATCGTTACCCGGCGGAAGCTGGGGCCAAACGTGACTGGGGCGAGCACCGGCCAAGATCACACACCGGTGTGACGTCGCAGAGTCTAGGGGATGATCGAGTCGACGTACCCACCGTCGACTCGGACCGCGGCACCCGTCGTGGCCGACGCCCATGGGGAGCTCAAGTACGTCACCATCGCCGCGATTTCCTCGGGCTCGATGAGCCGCTGCAGGAGCGACTGCGGCCGGTGCTTGCGCATGAACTCCCGCTGCGCCTCGTCCCACGGCAGGGACTTGTCGACCAATTGGTAGACGAAGTCCTCGACACCGGCGGTGTGGGTCGGACCGGCGATGACCGAATTCACCGTCACCCCGGTTCCCGCCGCGTCCTTGGCAAAGCCGCGCGACACCGCGAGCAGCGCCGTCTTGGACACGCCGTAGTGGATCATCTCCTCGGGGATGACGATCGCCGAGTCGCTCGCGATCTGAATCGCCCGCCCCCAGCCCCGCTCGACCATCCCCGGCAGATAGGTGCGGATCAACCGGACCGCCGCGAGGACGTTCACGTCGAAGTAGGTGCGCCACTGTTCGTCGGTGATTTCCCTGGCGGGCACCGCGCCGAAGATCCCGAGGTTGTTGACCAGGACGTCGACGTCGGGAAGTTCGCGGACCAGCTCGGACACCCCGTCCTCGGTGGTCACGTCGACCGCGACGCCGATCACCTCGCCGGCGGAAACGGACCCGCTCAGCTCGGAGACGGCGGCCTCGACGCGAGCTGCCGTGCGGCCGTTCACGACGACGCGCGCGCCGCTGTCGGCGAGCCCCTTGGCGATCGCGAGCCCGATGCCCTGGGTGGAGCCGGTGACGAGTGCGGTCTTGCCAGTCAAGTCGATGTTCACGACGCAGTAATACCACCGCCGCCCCCGAGCTATTCCGGCTTATTCGTTAGCTCCACTTGCTTCCACATGACATTCCCAGCAGAATATGGAACCGTTTTGGGCAGGACCCCCTCCGCCTGGGCGACGATGCGAGGCGACACCGGGCGATGTGAGACACCCATCCGACGGCGGTCCGGTACCAATCCGTTGACGATGAGGAGATCTTGTGCGCCGGTTGTTGATGACGGCTGTCCTGGCGGTGTTACTGCCCGTATTCGTAGGTTTGGCAGGCAACACCGCCACGGCGAATGCCTTCTCGCGGCCGGGCCTGCCGGTCGAGTACCTGATGGTCCCGTCGGCGGGGATGGGTCACGACATCAAGGTCCAGTTCCAGAGCGGTGGGCCCAACTCGCCCGCCGTGTACCTGCTCGACGGCCTGCGCGCGCAGGATGACTTCAACGGTTGGGACATCAACACTCCCGCCTTCGAGTGGTACTACCAGTCCGGCTTGTCGGTCGTCATGCCCGTCGGCGGTCAGTCCAGCTTCTACAGCGACTGGTACCGGCCCGCGTGCGGCAAGAACGGTTGCCAGACCTACAAGTGGGAGACGTTCCTCACCCAGGAGCTGCCCGCGTACCTGCAGGCCAACAACGACGTAAAGCCCACGGGCAGCGCTGCGGTCGGCTTGTCGATGGCTGGTTCCGCCGCCCTGACCCTGGCGATCTACCACCCCCAGCAGTTCCCGTACGCAGCGTCACTGTCGGGCTTCCTCAACCTTTCCGAGGGTTGGTGGCCCGGGCTGGTGAACACCTCGATGGGCGACGCGGGCGGGTTCAAGTCCGACGACATGTGGGGTCCGTCGAGTGACCCGGCGTGGCAGCGCAACGACCCGATGGTCAACATTGCGAAGCTCGTCGCCAACGGCACCAGGATCTGGGTCTACTGCGGGGACGGCACCCCGAGCGACCTTGGCGGCGACAACCTGCCCGCCAAGTTCCTGGAGAGCTTCACGTTGCGCACCAACAAGACCTTCCAGGACAACTACATCGCCGCAGGCGGCACCAACGGCGTGTTCAACTTCCCGGACAGCGGCACGCACGACTGGCCGTACTGGGGCCAGCAGCTGCTGGCCATGAAGCCCGACATCCAGCGGGTCCTCGGCGCCACTCCGACTGCGAGCTAGCAGCGTCACACGGCACTCGGCCCGGCTGGACCATCACGGTCTGGCCGGGCCGAACCCGTTGCGGGAGAAGGCTACCCGTCGTCTCCGGCGACTTCTGCCTACCCGTCGTCTCCGCCCACTTCTGCCTACCCGTCGTCTCCGCCCACGGAGATCTCCTTGAGCTCCCTCTTCAGGATCTTCCCCGTCGGATTGCGCGGCAGCTCGTCGAGGAAGACCACCTCGCGGGGCACCTTGTAGCGGGCCAGGTTGTCCTTGACGTAGGCCTTGATGGCGTCCTCGTCCACGGTGGCGCCGTCGGTCTTCACCACGAAGGCACGCAGTCGGTGGCCCCATTCCTCGTCCTCGACGCCGAGCGCAGTGGCCTCGACGACCTCGGGGTGACCGCTGATCAGATCCTCGACCTCGGCGGGGAAGACGTTCTCGCCGCCGCAGACGATCATCTCGTCGTCGCGGCCGCTGACGTAGAGCAACCCGTGCTCGTCGAAGTAGCCGACGTCGCCTGATGACATGAGCCCGTCGATGATCGCCTTGTGGCCGCCGCCGGTGTACCCCTCGAACGGGAACGTGTTGCCGACGAAGATCCGGCCGACCTCGCCGTTGGGCACCTCGTTGCCGTTGTCGTCGAACAGTTTGACCTTGACGCCCTTGACCACGGGGCCCACGGTCGACGGGTTGATCGACAGATCCTTGGGACGGGCGATGGTCGCGAACGCGATCTCGGTGGAGCCGTACAGGTTGTAGACGACCGGACCCAGGTCCTTGAGCGCGCGGGTGGCGAGCTCGCCACCGAGCTGGGATCCGGAGACGAAGACGATGCGCAGGCTCGACAGGTTGGGCTTGGGGCTGGTCTTCTCCAGCTCGTCGAGGATGCGCGACAACATCACCGGCACGACGACGATGGCCGTTACCTTGTTCTTCTCGATGTCGGCGAGCACGGTCGCCGGCTTGAACCGCCTGCGCAGCACCAGCGTGCTGCCGAGCATCATGGCGATGGTGGCGTGCAGGAACCCCAGCGCGTGGAACATCGGGGCAGGCAGCGAGGTCACCTCACCCGACTTGAACGGCACATGCGACAGGACGCCACCGATCGGCGCCAGCGACGGTGGGGTGCTTCGGTTGGCGCCCTTGGGCGTACCGGTGGTCCCGCTGGTGAGAATGATGATCTTCGAGTGCGCAGACGACTTCGGCGGCGGCGTCGACTCGTTGCGGCTGATCAAGTCCGCGAGCGTCTCGTCGTGGCTCTCGGCCAGCTCGTCCTCCGACGCCGACGACGACGCCGCGTCGACCTTGTCCGGATTGGTCGGCAACGCACGGAGCTTGCCCAGCTCCGGGGAGGCCGCCGAACAGGCCTTCGTGTACTCGTCGTCGTGGATGATCAACTTCGCGCCCTCGCGCTCGGAGACCTCCTTGATCTGCGGCCCGGAGAACTCGCTGTTGAGCAGGATGAGCCGCACGCCGACCTTCGCCGCACCGTAGAGCGCGATCAGGAACCAGCGGTGGTTGCGGATCAGCAGTGCCACGCCGTCGCCGCCGTTGACGCCCATGGCCCGCAGTCCGTTCGCGACGGAGTTGGCGGCGTCGTCCAATTCCTTGAACGTCAGCTCGCCGTCGTCGTCGATGACCGCGATGCCGCTGGGGTTCCTGCGCGCGTTCAGAGCCGGGAGCATCCCGAACTCGCCCCAGCGTCGGATGTCGGCGAGCATCGCCGCAACGTTCTGCGGGTGTTCCAGTTTCAGGGCACCCGCCTCGAACATCTTCCTGGCGTAGTGCAGTTCGGCCGAACCGCGCTCCAGATACTGCTGAACCTTGGCCGCTGCCTGCAGTGGAAGGTCTGTGAGGTTGGGCATGGCCCCACAATATGTGACGGTCGTCGCACGCGGCACCGGCAGCTCCGCGAGTGATCCCGTCGCCCGATGGCAATCCCAGCGCGCCGCTCGGTCCTGGTGCGCAACTACGATGACTCCCATGGCGTCTTCGCTGTCCATGGACATCGGAGGTCGCACCCTGCGGGTCACCCATCCCGACAAAGTCGTGTTTCCCGGCTCCGACGGTAGGGCCGACGTCACCAAGCTCGATCTCATCGAGTACTACCTCTCGGTCGCCGACGGGGCGCTGCGCGGCGTGAGGAATCGCCCGATGATCCTGAAGCGCTTCGTCAAGGGGATCTCCGAGGAGGCCATCTTTCAGAAGCGCGCCCCAGAGAATCGGCCGGAATGGATCGCCGTGGCCGAACTGAAGTACGCATCGGGTACCTCGGCCAAGGAGGCCGTCCTCGACGACGCGGCGGGCCTGGCGTGGGCGGTCAACCTGGGTTGCGTCGACCTCAACCCGCACCCGGTCCTGGCCGACGACCTGGAGCACCCCGACGAGCTGCGCGTCGACCTCGACCCGATGCCGGGAGTGGAGTGGCCACAAATCCTCGACGTGGCAATGGTGGCACGCGACGTACTCGCCGACTACGGCCTGACCGCGTGGCCCAAGACCTCGGGGTCGCGAGGATTCCACATCTACGCCCGCATCGAGCCGAATTGGCCCTACAGGCAGGTGCGCCTGGCCGCCGAGACCATTGCGCGCGAAGTCGAAAGGCGCGCACCGGATTTGGCGACGAGTCGGTGGTGGAAGGAAGAGCGCGAGGGGGTCTTCGTCGACTTCAACCAGAACGCCAAGGACCGCACTGTCGCATCGGCGTACTCGGTGCGGTCCCGACCCGACGCCCGGGTGTCCACTCCACTTCGGTGGGACGAGGTGCCGGACTGCAGGCCCGAGGCGTTCACCGTGGCGACGGTGCCGCAGCGCTACGCCGAGATCGGCGACCCGTGGGAGGGCATGGACGACGCAAGGGGCGGCCTCGAGGGGCTGCTGGCCCTGGCCGAGGAACTCGGTCCCGCCGAGAGGGCACCCAAGGGGGCGCGTCGTGGTGATGATTCGACGGGTGGCCGCGTTTCCACGAAGCCCCTGATCGAGATCGCCCGCACGAAGACCAAGGACGAGGCACTGGCCGCCCTGGAGACGTGGAAGGTGAAGTACGCGTCGGCCGCAGAGCGGTTGGAGCCGATCGACGTGCTGGTCGACGGCATGCGCGGCCCCAGCTCCATCTGGTACCGCGTCCGGATCAACTTGCAACACGTGCCCGAGGACCAGCGCCCACCGCAGGAAGAGCTGATCGCGGACTACTCCCCGTGGGAGGGTTATTCGGGCGGGCAATGGCGCAGGGGCTGAGCCAAACCTCTCAAGCATTGTGAGAGCTCTGAGAATTTGCTGCTCACGCCGACTGCACTTCTTAACGATGTTTTAGGAGTTACTCCCCGGTACCTTATTTTGGGCACCTACCTTGGGATTCAAGTCGAAATGACGGCATCGCCGCCCACTCATTCGGCAACCGAAGGGAGGCAGTGCCATGACCGCAACGAGCACCAGCTCGGTATCGAATTCCCGCTTCCGCTACGGAAATCCGTCCGTGGAATGCAACGGCGCCGAGCTCCACAAGCAGTGCAGGCAACTCGCCACCGTCCTGACCATCACCGGCGCCATCGACGAGGTCAACGTCGCGCTCGTCGTGGAACAGGCCAAGGGCTGCATCATCGCGGAGAAGCCCTTCATCCTCGACCTCAGCGGCGTTACCTCATTCGCTGCACCCGCCATCGCGTTGCTCGACGCCATCGACGAAGCCTGCTTTGCCGCGGGCGACGAGTGGTCGCTGATCGCCAGCCAGCAGGTGTCGCGCACGCTGCGGCTGTGCGGCGTCGACGAGGTCTTCCCGGCCACGGCATCGGTTCCCGAAGCGCTGCACCACTTCTCGGACGTCGCAGGCGAGCGCCGTCGCATCCTCCCCATCCTCACCAAGTCCGCATAGCGGAAGGGATTGCACACATGTTGATCGATGTTCGCTGGTTGCGGTACCTGATTCATCCTCGGCACAAGCACCAGGAAGTGACCTCCGCGCGCTGAGCGCGACCGCCCCTCAACGAGACGCCCACCCGAAGCGATTGTTCGTCGCCGAGGGTGGGCGTTTTTTTGCGTGCGCTACCAGCCGCCGATCCAGCCCTCGAAGATGGCGTCCGGCTCGGCCGCCGGGTTGGCGGACCGTCCCACCAGAAAGTCGAAGTCGCATCCTCGGTCGGCTTGGAGCACCCGGTCGACGTAGAGCGCGGCATAACCGCGAGCCGGCGCAGGCTTGGTGGTCGGTAGGCCTTCTCGACGCCGCTGCGCGAGTTCGGCGTCGGAGACCATGACGTCGAGCTTCCCGGCCTGCGCATCCAGGGCGATCACGTCGCCATCCCGCACCAGGGCCAGTGGACCACCCGCTGCGGACTCGGGGCTGACGTGCAGCACACAGGTGCCGTAGGCAGTGCCGCTCATCCGGGCGTCCGAGATCCGCACCATGTCGGTGACGCCTTCGGCGAGCAGCTTGCTGGGGATCGGCAATTGCCCCCATTCGGGCATGCCTGGCGCGCCGCGCGGGCCTGCGGAGCGCAACACCAGGACCGAGTCCGCCGTCACGTCCAGATCGGGATCGTCGAAGCGGGACATCAGGTCGGCCATGTCGTTGAACACGACCGCAGGGCCCTGATGGATCAACAGCCCCGGGGTTGCCGCGCTGCACTTGATCACGGCACCGTCGGGCGCCAGGTTGCCGTGGAGCACCGCAAGTCCCTGCGGCGGCTGGAACGGCGCAGCGAGGTCGGCGATCACGCCACGATCGGTGCCGCCGACGTCGGGCAGGTTGTCGGCGACGGTCTTGCCGGTGACCGTCAGCGCCTCGGTGTGAAGCAGGGTCTCGATCGACTTCATGACCGCGGGTATCCCGCCGGCGTGGAACACCTGCTCGACGAGATGCTGGCCGGCCGGACGTACGTTCACCATCAGAGGCGTCCGGGACGACAGTTCGTGGAAGCGGTCGAGCGGGAGATCCACGCCGACGCGGCCGGCGATGGCGAGGAGGTGGATGATCGCGTTGGTCGATCCGCCGACGGCCAGCATCAGGGTGATGGCGTTGTCGAAGGCCTCGCGGGTGAGGATCTGCGAGGGGCGCAACCCCTCGGTGGCGAGCCCGACCGCACGGACCCCACACGTCTCGGCGATCTGAAGTCGTCGAGAATCCATCGCGGGCACCGCGGCGGCGCCCGGCAACGTCATGCCGAGCCCCTCGACGAGGGTCGCCATCGTCGACGCCGTCCCCATCTCAGGACAGTGGCCCTGCGACGGACCGGCCGCCGACTCCAGCCGGTCGTACTCCGCCATCGACATGCGCCCGGCCCTGACTTCGTCGATGTACTCCCACAGGTCGGTGCCGACGCCGAGCTGCTTGCCGTTGAAGACCGCGGGCGACGCCGGTCCTCCGGTGAGTGCGATCGCAGGCACGTCGGCGCTGGCGGCACCCATGAGCTGCGCGGGCACCGTCTTGTCGCACCCCCCCAGCAGGACGACCGCGTCGAACGGGTACGCGCGGATGGACTCCTCGACGTCCATTGCCATCAGGTTGCGAAACAACATGGTGGTTGGCTTCATGAGTTGCTCGCCCAGCGAGATGGTCGGGAACTCCAGGGGGAACCCGCCCGCCGCCAGCACTCCGCGACGGACGGAGTCGGCCAGCCCGCGAAAGTGCATGTTGCAGTTGACGACTTCCGACCACGAGTTGCAGATGCCGATGATCGGGCGACCGTCGACCGCCATCCGCGAGAACCCTGAAGCGCGCATCGCCGACCGATGGACGAAGCCGGGAACGTCATGGCCGGCAAACCATTTGGCACTCTTGAGCTCGTGACGCGGAACCGTCATCGCTATCGCACCTTGGCGGCGTACGCGGTGATCTTGCGCATCGCGGGTTGCCTGGCCGCCTGGTAACTCAGCCACCGCCCGGACCTGGTGGACATCAGACCGCCCACCACCCGTTGCTGCCACGGTTGCCGTCTACCCTTCGGGCCACCGGACCGCTGCGGGGTTGCCGTGCCCGCGGCATCGGCGAGCGCCACCTTGGCCGCGTTGTGACCGCTGGCGCCCATCACTCCTCCGCCCGGGTGCGTGCCGACGCCGCAGAGGTAGTAATTGCGAACGGGCGTGCGATAATTCGCCAGCTCGGGCAGCGGGCGCGCACCGAACAATTGATCGAGCATCATGCTGCCGTGGAAGATGTTCCCGTCGGTGATCAGGTATTCCTCTTGAAGATCGTCGGGGGTGATGATGGCCCTGTCGACGATGTGCCCACGCAGGTTCGGGGCGTAGGTGAACAGGTCCTCACACACGAGGTCCGCCCAGCGCTCCTTCTCCGCCGCCCAGGTGGTCCCCGACAACTCGGACGGCAGCTGCTGGATGCCGAGGGTCATGGTGTGCAGCCCCTCGGGAGCCAACGAGTCGTCGGTCACCGACTGCGTGACGGCCTCTATCACGAACGTGCTCGGGAACGTTCCGCGGCGTTGGGCCTCGAACGCCTCCTCGAAGGCCTCCCGGCTGGGTCCGAGCAGCTGGTGGCCGTGGTGTTGCGGACCCGGACTGGCATCGGCGAACGGAAGGTACTGCGGCAGTTCATCGATCAGTAGGTGGATGCGGGCCATCGAGCCGCGGGTGTCGATGTTCCCGACCGCGCGCACCAGGCTGGGGGCCAGCACGCCCTCGTCGAGCAGTTGCAACAGTGACCGCTTGGGGTCGGCGTTGGAGAAGATCTGCGCACCGGTGACCACGGAACCGTCACGCAGGCGAACCCCGGTGGCCACACCCCGCTCGACGACGACGCGTTCGACCGGTGCCGACGTCCTGATCGTGGCACCGTAGTGCCTGGCCCCGGCCGCGAGCGCCTCACTGATCGCACCCATCCCGCCCCTGGCCAGGCCGAACTGCCCGAAGTTTCCGTTGAATTCGCCCCAGGAGTGGTGGCCGTAGGTGTAGGCGGTACCCGGTGACGACGGTCCGCCGTAGATGGATACCATCCCGAAGAAGGTCAGCATGCTCTTCAGGCGTTCGTCCTCGAAGTATCGGTCGAGGAGGTCCCGCACCGAGATCAGGGTGAATTCGTCGAACAGCGCCTGCTCCCCTGCCGCCTCGAACTCCGCCATGATCTCCGACCGTTCCGGAGGCGACTTCAACAGCCACGGCGTGACGATCCCGGCGAACGTCTGCAGTCGCACCCCGAAGTCGAGGAAGGCCTGCGCGTCCCGCTTGTTGAGCTTCTCGATCTCCCGGAGAGTTCGGTCGGTCTCCTTCCACATCGTGAAGGACGTCCCATCGCGGAAGAGGCTGAACGACAACGCATCACCCTGATAGAGGTCGAGTCCGAACCGGGCGAGCTCCAGTTCCGCGATGATCTCCGGGCGCAACAGACCAGCGATGAACGCGCACGACGACCACTTGGACCCCGGGATGAGTTCCTCGGTGACACAGGCCCCGCCGACCACGTCGCGGGCCTCCAGGACGAGCACGCTCTTGCCCGCACGGGCCAGGTAGTTGGCGGTCACCAGACCGTTGTGTCCGGCACCGATGACGATGGCGTCATACATGGGCATGTCAGTTCTCCTCGACGGGTGATGCGCAGCGCGTGAGTAACGTTGCCACGCTGGCAGGCTCGACGAGTTCGTCGAACCGTTGGACCACTGGTTTGAGCTCCGGCGCGTTGTCACGCACCGCTTCCCACTCTTGCCACGACCGGACTGTCATGACCTCGACGACGTCGATGTCCGAGGCGTCGTCGCCATCGACCAGGTAGACCTCGAAGCTCTCCACGACGTCGAAGGCCAGGCACGTCGGTCGGTCCAGTTCGGCGGAGAAGGCCGCGAACTGCTCGGCGCTGACGCCCGGGCGTAGCGAAAACGTGTTGATGGCGCTCACTCCTGCCATCTCACGCGATCTCTCTGCTGATCATGACGTGCTTGATCTCGGTGTACTCCTCGAGTGAGTAGATCGACATGTCCTTGCCGTTGCCCGACTGCTTGAAGCCGCCGTGGGGCATCTCCGGGGTGACGGGGAGGTGATCGTTCACCCAGACCGTGCCGAACTGCAGGTCGCTGGACACGTCGAGTGCGCGCGACACGTCGTTGGTGAAAATCGATGCTGCCAGCCCGTATTCGGTGTCGTTCGCCCACGCCACCACGTCGTCGGCGTCACCGAACTTGGTCACTGAGGTGACGGGGCCGAACACCTCCGTCGAGACGATCTCGTCGCCCTGCCTGGCTCCGACGACGACGGTCGGCGCGGTGTAGAACCCGGTGCCGGGGTTGTCACCCTGGATGAGCTCGGTGTGTCCGGTGGCCTTTGCGCGCTCGACGAAGCCCTCCACCCGGTCTCGGTGGGCGGCCGTGATGACGGGGCCCATCGCGGTGCGCTCGTCGGCGAGGTCCCCGAGATCGAGTGCGGTGACGGCCTTCTCGAGACCGGCGACCAACTCGTCGTGGATCGCTTCGTGGACGTAGAGCCGAGACGCCGCCATGCAGTCCTGGCCGGAGTTGCAGAACGCGCCCTCCATGATCTTGTCGACGGTCAGCGAGACGTCGGCGTCGGCGTAGACCAGCACCGGAGCCTTGCCGCCGAGTTCGAGGTGCAGTCGCTTGAGGTTCGAGTCCGCCGATGCCCGCATCAGCGCCCGGCCGGTGTTGACCGAACCGGTCAGCGACGACATCCGCACCCGCGGATGTGCGACCAGCCGTGCCCCCACCTCCGCACCGTCCCCGGTGACGACGTTCAGCACGCCTGCGGGAAACAGATCCTGCGCCAACTCCGCGAGGCGCAGCACGGAGAATGGCGTGTGCTCAGACGGCTTGAGCACCAGCGTATTTCCCGTGAGCAACGCCGGAGATATCTTCCAGATGGCCATCAGCAGCGGGTAGTTCCACGGCGCCACCGAACCGACGACGCCGAGGGGGTCGCGGCGGATGATGCTGGTCTTGCCGCGAACGTATTCCGTGGCCGCCCGCCCCTCGGACGACCGCGCCGCGCCCGCGAAGAAGCGCAGGTGGTCGGCGATCATCCCCATCTCCTCGGTGGCGAGACCGATCGGCTTTCCGACGTTGCGGGATTCGATCTCCGCGAGGTTGGACAGGTCGTCCTCCACCCGGTCGGCGAGCTTGAGAAACGCTCTGGCCCGTTCGCCGACGGGGGTCTTCGCCCATCCGCCGAAGGCGGTCTCGGCCGCCGCCACCGCACGGTCGACGTCGGTGGCGGTGCCGTGGGCGGCCTCGGCGAAGACCTCACCGGTCGCCGGGGCGCGTACCGCATCCACGGCACCGCCTGCCGCCTGGGTCCAGCTGCCGTCGATGAACATCTGCGGGTTGAAACTCATGGTTCCTCCTGAAGGCTCAAGTTGTGGGTTCCTGCTTGACGAATCTGCGGTCCGAATCCACCAGGACGCCGATCCCGGTGCCCGATTGGTGGGTCGTCTGGCCCGCCTGCGCGGTGATGGCCAGAAGCGCGCGAACTTCCTCCTTCGAGACCTGTTGTTGCGCAATGGAAATGTGCACCATCAGCCCCTCGACAACGACGTCGAGCAGCCGAGCGGTGGCGCGGTCGAAGTGCTGCGCGAGCGCATCCTCGGCCAGGGTCATCCAGCGCTGGGTGAGTCGCTTGGTCTGCGCCGTGCGGACGGCGTCCCCGTAGAGCTCGTAGGTGACGGCGAGCTCGTTCGGGTTTGCCGCGAGGTCGTCGGTGATGGCAGCGACGATGCACTCGACGACGCCCTCCGCCGTGTCGCACGACGCCAGCCGGGACTCGAAGCGCGTGGCGAGCTTCGTGACGTGGACGTCGAACGCGGCCTGCACGACGTCCCCGAGCGTGGCGAAGTGATAGGTGATGGAGCCGAGCGGAACGTCGGCGGCAGCGCCGATCGCGCGGTGGGTGATGCCCGCGACGCCGTCGCGCGCCAGTACCTGCAGCGCCGCCTCGACGATGCGCTCCCGCCGGTTGGGGTCGTGCCTGCGCGCGCGCCGGGGTGCCGCGACCATGGTTGCACCGCCTTTAAGAACATTTGTACGTATCGATGGAGACGAATGTACCCAGGCGTTTCGTGCGTGTCCATGGCTGCGCTACATCGCCTCGGGCGCGGGATCCTCCAGCTGGCGCTCGTTGAGCGCGCGCCCCAGCTGCGCGTACCGATCCGGCGCGGCGAACTTCAGGTAGAGGCCGTAGAGCATGCCAAGGCCGAGCGCCACGAACACCAGCGACAGCATCAGCATGGCGAGGGCACCCTGCGCGCCGAGCAAGATGTCGAGGCTGTCCAGCGTCAGAACGAAGAACGCGCCGAGGCCGATGACCGCGAGGATCGGCGCGATGACGGTGTTCCACAATCGCTTGTCCACGTTGGACTTTCGGAAGAAGACGAAGATCGCAATGCCCGCCACCAACTGCGAGAGGATGACGCCGATGGTGCCGATTCCGGTGGCCCAGGTGAACAACCCGGCGAACGGATCCTGGTCGAAGAGCGCGAACAGCGCGACGACGATGGCGATGCTCAGGGTCTGCACGACCGACGCCACCCACGGTGTTTGCCTGCGGGGCAGCGTCCAGCCCAGCGGCTTCCAGAGCAGACCCTGGCGGCCCATCGAGAACGTGTAGCGGGCCACGTTGTTGTGGAACGTCACGATGGCGGCGAACAGAGCCGTGATGATCAGGATCTGGAAGACCAGTGAGATGTTGTGCCCGATGATGGTGTCGCTGGCGACGAAGATGAAGTCGCCGCCGGATTCCTGCGCGATGCCGACCACCTTGTCGAGCCCGAGCGCATTCATGATGAGCCACCCGGACACGGCGTACAGCGTGCCCATGAAGGCGATCGACAGGTAGGTCGCACGTGGGATGGTTCTGGCCGGGTCCCGGGCTTCCTCGCCGTAGATCGCCGAGCCCTCGAAACCGATGAACGACGCGTGGGCGAACATCAGCGCCACCCCGAGGGAGCCGGCGAGCACGACCGACGGGCTGAAGGGTTGGAAGGAGAATTGGGACGCAGGCACGTCGCCACCGAAGAGGCTGCACACACTGAGCACGGTGATCATCGTGACCTCGAGCGTCATGAACACGCCAAGGACCTTGGCCCCGGAATGGACGCCCTGGACGCCCAGACCCAGGCACAGCACCAACGCGATGCCCGCGAACAGCCACCACGGTAGGTCGGTGCCGAATCTGGTGTTGAACAGTTCGCCTGCGTAGTAACCGAATCCGCCGTAGAGCCCGGCCTGAATGGCGTTGTAGGCGAAGATCGCCAAGAATGCCGAACCCAGTCCGGCGACCCGGCCGAGCCCGAGCGTGACGTAGGCATAGAACGCGCCTGCATTGGTGACGTGCTTGCTCATCGCCACGTAGCCGACCGCGAAGATCATCAACACCACCGCGGCGATGACGAACGCGCCAGGCATGCCGAGTCCGTTGCCCGCGCCGATGATGATGGGGTACAGCGCGACGACGACGGTCAGGGGCGACGCAGCGGCGATGATGTAGAAGAAGATGCTCGGCACCCCGAGGCTGTCCTTCTTGAGGCCATGGTTGCGTCGCCCACCCGGCGGCGCCGGTGAGTTCGTTGATGCTTGCGACGGCATGCGGCCTTCTGGTGGCTCAAGCGATTGGGTTACGTTCGTCATGATCGTTCATCCCTCGTGCAATGTGGGCGGAGTCGGTTACTGCGAGCCGAATCGGACGGCTGTCCTGCTCACCCCCTCATGTCCAGGGCCAGGTCGGTGAGCAGATCTTCCTGGCCGCCGACCATCGCGCGGCGGCCCGCTTCCACCAGAAGCGCGCGCGGTTCGACGTCCAGTTCGGCGCCAACGCGTTCGGCGTGCAGCAGGAAGCTCGAGTACACGCCCGCGAATCCCAGCGTCAGCGTCTCGCGATCCACCCGGACCGGGCGCTTCTGCAACGGGCGGACGACGTCGTCGGCGGCATCCATCAGAGCGAAGAGATCACACCCGTGCTGCCACCCGTTCAGCTCCGCAACGGCGACGAACACCTCGAGTGGACAATTGCCAGCCCCGGCGCCCAGCCCCGTGAGTGAGGCGTCGACGCGTCGCACGCCCTCCTCGACCGCAACGAGTGAGTTCGCCACGCCGAGAGCCAGATTGTGATGCGCGTGGATGCCGACCTCGGTCGTTGGCTCCAGCACGGCGCGATAGGCCCGCACCCGATCGCGTACGCCCGCCATCGTCAGCCGGCCACCCGAGTCGGTCACGTAGACGCATGCCGCGCCTGCCGACTCCATGATCTTCGCCTGGGCGGCAAGCTGTTCGGGGTCGATCATGTGCGACATCATCAGGAACCCGGCGACGTCGATCCCGAGGTCGCGGGCCGTCGCGATGTGTTGTTCGGCGATGTCCGCCTCGGTGCAGTGGGTGGCGATCCGCACCGAGGTGACGCCGAGATCTACGGCGGAGCGCAGGTCGTCGATGGTGCCGACACCGGGAAGCAGGAGCGTCGTGAGCCGTGCCGTCGAAACGACATCCGCGGCGGCGGAGATCCATTCGGCATCAGAGTGCGCACCCGCGCCGTAGGTGAGGCTGCCACCGGCGAGCCCGTCCCCGTGCGCCACTTCGATCGCGGCGACGCCGGCGCCGTCCAGCACCCGGGCGATGCGCTGGACGTCGGCGATACCAAGGGAGTGACCGATCGCGTGCATGCCGTCGCGCAGCGTGACGTCCTGTACGTAGACCTCGGGGCTCACGTCGTGACCTTCCGACGCGAATTGCTCTGCACCGCAAGCTCCTCGCCAACCCGCATTGCGGCGGAGGTCATGATGTCCAGGCTCCCCGCATACGCAGGCAGGTAGTCGGCGGCACCTTCCACCTCGAGGAAGACGGTGACCTGCTGGAGGTCCCCCGGGTCGTCACCGGCGAGGCGCCTGCGCAGATCGCCGCGCGGCACCGACGCGATCCGGACGTCCTGCTTGAGGCGATAGCCGGGGACGTACTCGGACACGGCGTGGACCATCGTCGTCACTGCGGTCGCGATGGCGTCCTCGTCGGTTCCGGAGATCAGTGCGGCGACGGTGTCGCGCATGATCATCGACGGCTCGGCCGGATTGAGCACGATGATCGCCTTGCCGCGGCGCGCCCCGCCCACGTCCTCGATGGCGCGCGCCGTCGTCGTCGTGAACTCGTCGATGTTGGCCCGCGTGCCCGGTCCCGCCGAGCGAGACGAGATCGACGCGACGATCTCGGCGTAGCGCACGTCGGTCACCGCCGACAGCGCCGCGACGATGGGAATCGTGGCCTGCCCGCCGCACGTCACCATGTTCACGTTCTGGTGATCGGCGACCTCGGACATGTTGACGGCGGGCACGACGAAGGGACCGATGGCCGCAGGTGTCAGGTCGACGACGCGCTTGCCCCACGGTTCGAGCTTCGCGTAGTTCGTGACGTGGGCGGCGGCGCTGGTGGCGTCGAAGATCACCTCGAGGTCGTCGAAGGCGTCCATCTCCAGCAGTCCGTCGACGCCCGCCGCGGTGACGGCGACGTCAAGGCCCGAGGCCCGGGCCAGGCCGTCGCTGCGCGGGTCGATCCCCACCATGGCGGCGACGTCCAGGACCGCGGACCGGCGCCGGAGCTTGATCAAGAGATCGGTCCCGATGTTCCCCGACCCGATGATCGCCGCTGTCGCGCGTGGTGCCACGTCGGCCGCGCTCAGTTCGCCAACACGGCGGCAGGTGCCGGCCTCGACGAAACCTTCACCGCGGGAACGGTCTTGGCGGCGAGCTCGTTGAGGATCGCGGCGTGCCGAACCTTGTGCCGGACGAGGCGCTCGTGGTACTCCGGTTCGATCCAGCCGTTGTACATCACGGCCTCGGACTCACCGGGTTCGATCTTGAAGTAGACCGGTCCCGCCACCTGCGCGATCGCGCCTGCCTCCCAGAGTCGGTTCATGCCGCCGAACGACTCGAAGGTCTCGGCCCAGACGTCCAGTGGGATGTCGACGTGGCGCCGGATGGCGGCCAGCATCGGACGGCTCAGGTCGCCAACGGGATTCACGCTGTCGGCACCCAACTCCTGAAGGATCCTGATCGACGCCGGGTTCGCATGCCCCGCATAGACGGAGATCTTGAACTTCACGTCGGCGGGGATGTGTCCGGCGTCGCGCGCCTTGTTCAGGATGTCGAGCACGCCCTCGTCCCACACCAGCACGCCGCGGATGCCCGTCGAGAACATCCGTAGATAGTCGTCGAGCAAATAGCGCACGTTGTCGAGGCCACGGACCCGCCGCCCGCCCGCTTGACCTTCGGTGCTGAGCGCCTGCCTGCCGAGATCCCAGCCGGTACGCGGGCCGGGGACCGCGATGAGTTCGATCCCGCTCTCGTCGGCAAGCGTTGCGACGTCGGCCAATTCGCCGGTGCTCAACAGTGTCGAACCGCCACCGAACGCGACGATTCGGTTGATGAACACGCCTTGCTTCTGCGACTCGTCGAGCAACGCCTCGAGGGTCGAGAGACGCTCGACGCCGGAGACCTCGAGCCGATAGCTCGCTCCGTCGGGGAACGTCTTGGTCGACGGCGTCAGGTCGTAGTCGTCTGCGGGCAGGAACCCCTGCGACCTCAGGATGGCGGCACCATCGATGCCGTCCGTGATGGCTCCGCCATCGATGCCGTCCGTGATGGTCGAGGTGTTTCCTACTGCTGCGGTGGACATCGCATCTCCTTCTCGACCCCGTCCGGAGACCAGTCGCGAATTTCACTGAGTGAATGTTGTTTTCAACAAATGAAAATCTAGGAGACGTTTGGGTTGCTGTCAACAGGTCGGCAAGATCCGACCCGTGACGCCCGAGACTTCAGTGAGCACTGGTACCGTTCACTGGGTGAAATCCGATGCGCCGTCCGACAAGGGCTCGAGCCTCATCGGAGTGGAGCGCACGACCAGG
>NZ_JBEVLO010000087.1:0-14264 GCF_040509115.1 Mycobacterium sp.
GATTGAATGACTGTCATACAATCCTGTTGTACGTTGGAACCACTGCCGCTCATCGACGGAGATACAGCACAGGAGGTCGACCGTGGACACGAATGCGACTGACATGAATGCGACTGGCACGAATGCTGCTGGGGCACAGCCGAGTCGGGCCCGAATCGCCGTCGCCGTCGGCATCGGAAACTTCATGGAGTGGTTCGACTTCGCCGTATACGGGTTCTTCGCGGCGATCATCGGACAACTCTTCTTCCCGCCAGACACCTCGCCGTTCGTCGCGCTGCTGTCATCGCTCGCGGTCTTCGCAGTCGGGTTCGTGATGCGCCCGTTGGGCGGCTTCGTGCTCGGCCCCATCGGCGACAAGTACGGCCGGCGGGTTCAGCTCGCCGTCTCGGTGGTGGCAATGGGCGCCGCAACGACGTTGATCGGCGTGCTCCCCGACTTTGCGACCATCGGCATAGCCGCGCCCTGTCTACTCGTCCTCCTGCGATGTGTACAGGGCTTGTCGGCGGGGGGCGAGTGGACGGGCTCTGCGGCGTTCCTCGTCGAATCAACCCCCACCAATCGTCGCGGGATCTTCGCGAGCGTCGTGTCGGGCACTGCCGCGCTTGCGACCATCGTCGGTAGTCTCTTCGCTCTGCTACTCAACTCCGTGCTCGCCGAGGAGCAGATCCTGAGCTGGGGCTGGCGGGTGCCCTTCCTCATGGCGGCGCCGCTGGCACTGGTCGGCCTCTACATCCGGTCGCGGCTGTCCGAGACCCCGGTGTTCGAGAAGGTCAAGCGCGAGCAGTCCGCCCAGGCCCCTGATCGGCTCGCGGTGTTTCGTGGCTTTCGGCGCAACGTCAAGCCCATCCTCCTCACCCTCGCGATCGCCGCAGTTCAAGGTCTCGGCTTCTACTACCTCGCGACATACGTTGTGAACTATCTGATTTCGACGGTGAAGCTCGATCGCGGCACCGCGCTCGGCCTCGCCGCGATCGGTCTGACCGTCTACATGGTCCTCTGCCCGGTGGCTGGCGCGCTCTCCGATCGCTTCGGCCGCCGCAGACTCAACATCATCGGCACGATCGGGTACGTCGTGCTGCCCTTCCCCGTCTTCTTGATGATGTCGGGCGGTCAGGGTGTCGCCGTCGTCGCGGGGATCTGCATCCTGAGCCTCGCCCAGTGTCTGGTCAGCGTGACGACCGTCGTCATGCTCGTCGAACTGTTTCCCGCCTCGACCCGTGCCTCGAGCAGCGCCCTGGGGTTCAACTTCGCGCTGGCCTTCATCGCCGGACCCGGTCCGTTCATCGGCGCCTGGATTGCCGGAGCCACGGGAAGTGCGGTTGCCCCCGCCGGGTACCTGGTGCTCGTCGCGGCGCTCGCGCTGGTGGTCATCGTCAAGTGGCTGCCCGAGACGGCAGGACGGGACATCGCCAGCGAACGACATGCCGACGAGCACCATGCTGGTGAGGCAGGCACTGCGGACGTGCCGCCCATCGCGTTCGGATCGAAGGGAACCGCTCAATGAGCTCCGATACCTATCGGGTCACCATCGTCAAGTACGGAGAGCGTTCGACCCGCAAGTCGGACGTCTACCTCAACCACCACATCTACGGTCAGGACGACGGTCCGATCGGGATGGACTACTTCTTCTGGGTGCTGCAGAACGCCGACCGCACGATCGTCGTCGACACCGGCTTCTCCAGGCACGGCGGTGAGGTGCGCAACCGTACCTTCGGCATCGACCCTGCCCGCGCCTATGCGGCGCTCGGCGTGGACCCCGACGCCGCACCGGACGTCGTCGTGACGCATGCGCACTACGACCACATCGGCAATCTCGGCATCTTCCCGAAGTCCACACTCGTCATCGCTCAGCGGGAGGTCGAATTCTGGACCGGACCGCTCGGCGGCCGCAAGCAATTCCACTACTCGGTCGAAGACGACGACATCGCCGCACTCGTCGCAGCCGCCGAGCAGGGCCGCGTACGTACGTACACGGGCTCACTCGAGCTGGCGCCGGGTGTCACCTTGCATGAAATCGGTGGCCACACACCGGGACTCAGCATCGTGTTCGTCTCGACCGACGAGGGAACCGTGCTCCTTGCGTCGGACGCTATGCACTACTACGAGGAGCTCGACGCCGACATGCCCTTCGCCTTCGTCGCCGATCTGCCCGCGATGTATCAGGGCTTCGACACGATCAACGAGCTGGTCTCGTCGGGTCGGGTCACCCATCTGGTGTCGGGTCACGACCCCGCCACCCTGTCGCGATTCACCCCCGTCACCGAAGGTGAACTAGCGGGGATCGCCGCCACGATCGGATCGCTGGCGTGAGCGCACCCAAGGTCACGCCGGGTCGATTCGCCGGTCGCGTGGCCGTCGTCACGGGGGCCGCATCAGGTCTCGGTCGTGCGTCGGCGGAGCGGCTGGCCGACGACGGTGCGAACGTCGTTGCGGTCGACGTCAACGGCGACGCCGTCGACGCGCTCGCGGCCGCATTGCCGACCGAGTCCATTGGCGTGCGTGCGGACATCTCCGAGGAGGAGGGCGTCGACGCCTACGTGACCGCAGGCGTCCAGAAGTTCGGCCGCATCGATCTGCACCATCTGAATGCCGGCATCTTCGGCAGCTTTGCGGAGCTCCCCGATCTGGCGCTGGACGACTTCGAGCGCGTGATGGCGGTCAACGTCCGCGGCCAGTTCCTAGGGCTGAGGGCCGCTTTCCGGCTGTATCGGCAGCAGAACACCCGCGGATCGATTGCCGTCACCGCTTCCATTGCGGGACACACTGGTTCGGCCGATCTGCTCCCGTATCAAACCTCGAAACACGCAGTGGTCGGGCTCGTCCACGCGGCGGCCGTCTACGGCGGCCCGCTCGGCATCCGCGTCAACGGTGTCGCCCCAGGCATCGTGCCGACCGAGCTGTTCGCCGCGGCCGCCTCGACCTCGGGTGGCAAGAACGACATGGAACAGCGCGCCTCCACGACGCCGTTGCGGCGAGCGGGCAAGGCCGCGGAGATCGCCGGGGTCGTCTCGTTCGTGCTCAGCGACGATGCGACGTACATGACGGGGGAGATCATCGCGGTCGACGGCGGCGCCTCGATCGTCAACACGGTGCGGCCATCCGGCGGCGCCGGAGCATGGGATGCGGGCGCCGTCGACGACGCCCTCTATTCGAAGGAGTGGGGTCGATGACGGCACGGATACCGAAAATCGGGTTCATCGGGCTCGGCAACATGGGCGGTCGCATGACGGGATGCATCGTGCGGGCCGGGGTCGAGGTACTCGGCTTCGACAGCCGCGCGGGTGCCGCCGAGGAAGTCGGCGCCACCGCCGCACCCACCGCGGCCGCCGTGGTGGCGGGCTGCGACGTGGTATTGATGTCCCTGCCCGACAGCAAGGTCGTCGAGACCGTCGTGTACTCCGATCCCGCCTTCCTCGAGGCGGTGCGGCCCGGGCAGGTGATCGTCGACCTATCGACGTCCGCACCAGACTCGACCCGGCGCATCGCGGCGGACGTCGCCGCGCGCAGCGCAACCTATCTCGACGCGGGCATCTCCGGTGGCGCAGCGGCGGCCGAGAAGGGGACCCTGACCCTCATGGTCGGCGGTGACGTCGCCGCGACCGAGATCGCGCGGCCCGCGCTGGAGCTGTTCGCGGAGAAGATCTTTCACTGCGGGGGCAGCGGTGCGGGCCATACGGTGAAGCTCCTGAACAACTTCCTCAACGCCGTAACCCTCTCGGCGACAGCCGAAGTCATGGTCGCGGCGAAGAAGGCGGACCTCGACCTCAAGACCGTGCTCGACGTCATCAACGCCAGTTCGGGGGTGAGCTTCGCAAGCACCAACCGCTTCCCGAAGATCATCGAGGGCGACTACCTCAAGGGCGGGCTCACCAACACCCTGATGCTCAAGGACGTGTCGCTGTACCTCGACCTGGTGGCACGGCTCGGCGTCGCCAGCCTCAACGCGCCGGGACCGGTAGCCGCCTTCGGTCTCGCCCGCCAACTCGGCTATGCCGACGAAATCAGCAACACCGTCGTCGATGCGATCGGCGACATCTCGGGAGGAATCCGCCTGCACGACCCGAATGGAGACGTTGCGTGATCATCACACCAGCTCGAGCGCAGGCCGGGGTCGCAGGCAAGCCGGGCTCGCAGTTCACCGGCGCCGCCTATCCGTACCTCACCATGCCTGCCACCGACGGCATCACCATCAACACCGTCGACTTCACGCCGGGGGCCCGCACCCATTGGCACTCGCACGAACGGGGCCAGATCCTTCAAGTGCTGGCAGGCCGCGGCCTCATCCAGTCGGCGGGCGAGCCCGTGCACGTGCTGCGGGCAGGCGACACCGTGTGGGTGCCTGCGGGCGAACGGCACTGGCACGGCGCGGCGCCGGACAGCTTCATGGTGCACACCGCGATCTCGTTGGGCGTCACTGCCTGGGAGGTCCCGGTCACCGACGAGGAGTACGCAGCACCCACCACCGAGGAGAACCCGACATGACGACAGACGGCACGCACGACGAGAGCTTCCAACGCGGTATCGCGATCCGCAAGGAAGTGCTCGGCGACGCGCACGTGCAGAAGTCCCTCGACGCGGTGACCGAATTCTCCCGGCCCATCCAGGAATTCGTGTCCGAGTACTGCTGGGGTGAGGTCTGGTCGCGCGACGGCATCGATCGGCAGACACGCTCGATGTTGAACCTCGCCATGCTCACCTCTCTCAACCGCATGCACGAGCTCGGCGTGCACGTGCGAGGAGCGATCAACAACGGCGTCACGCCCGCGCAGATCCAGGAGGTGCTCATCCAGGCAGCCGTCTACGTGGGTGTGCCTGCGGCACTCGAGTCCTTCCGCGTTGCGGAGCGGGTGTTGAACGAGATGGGTGTCGATGTCTGAATCCGCCACGGCGCCACTGACGATCGGGTTCATCGGGCTTGGCAAGATGGGCAGCCCCATGGCGCGTCTGCTCGTCGAGAGCGGCCACCGGGTGCTCGGGTTCGACCTCGCCACCGAGGCGCTGGACCATCTCGCCGAAGCCGGCGGCACCCCAGTGCAATCCGCCGGTGAAGCCGCGGTCGGCGACCTCGTCGTCCTGATGCTGCCCGACTCGAACGTCGTCAGCGCCGTACTGCACGACGCCGATGTCGCGGCCGCCTTGGCATCCGGCAGCGTCGTCGTCGACATGAGCTCTTCGGAGCCCGTGCGCACGCGAGAACTCGCCGAGGAACTGGCCCAGCGAGGCATCCACCTCATCGACGCCCCCGTCTCGGGTGGAGTCCGGGGAGCCGAGAGCGGAAAGCTGACGATCATGGTCGGCGGCGACGTCGAGATCGTCGATCGCGTGAAGCCAGTGCTCGAGTTGCTCGGCCGACCCGTCCGAGCGGGCGACGTCGGCGCGGGCCACGCCGTCAAGGCGCTCAACAATCTGATGTCCGCGACCCACCTCTGGGTGACGAGCGAGGCGATGATCGCCGGGCAGAGATTCGGACTGGACCCCGAGGTCATGCTGTCGGTATTCAACGGGTCGAGTGGGCGAAGCGGTTCCACCGAGAACAAGTGGCCCAACTTCATCTTGCCGGGAGGGTACGACTCCGGTTTCGGGCTGCGCCTGATGCTCAAGGACATGAAGATCGCCACCGCGCTCGCTCGCGCGGTCGACGTCGAACCCACCCTCGGCGACGAGGCCGTCGAGCTCTGGAGCCGTGCGGCCGACGAGCTGGAACCTACCGCCGACCACACCGAGGTCGCCCGGTGGATCGCCTCGGCCAACGAAGCAAGCAGTCACTGAAGCAAGCAGTCATTGAAGCAAGCAGTCACTGAAGCAATCACGAATACTCAAGGGAGAGTGAATATGTCATTGACGACGCGCCAGCAGCAGGTCAAGGACGACTTCGTCCGCATTCGCGGCACGTGGAGCGATCTCTGGGAGAGCATCTTGCTGCTCGACCCCGACTTCTTGGAGGCCTACACGGGCTTCTCATCCGTGCCGTGGCGCGATGGCCACAACCACCTCGACGACAAGACCAAGGAGTTCATGTTCATCGCGGTCGATGCCGCCGCGACGCACATGTATGCGCCTGGCGTGCGCCAGCACATCAAGGCGGCGTTCGCCGCGGGCGCCACCCCCGCGGAGATCATGGAGGTCATCGAGCTGACCTCGACGCTCGGCATCCACGCCATGAACATCGGGGTGCCGCTCCTCGTCCAGGTGCTCGTGGAGAAGGGCCTGCGCAGCGGCCCCACCCCCCTCGATGCCAACCAGGAGCGCATCAAGGCCGAGTTCACCGAGAACCGAGGGTACTGGCATCCCTTCTGGGACGAGATGCTCGAACTCGACCCCGACCTCTTCGAGACCTACACCGCCTTCTCCAGTGTGCCGTGGAAGTCGGGAACGTTGTCGCCGAAGGTCAAGGAGCTCGTGTACATCGCATTCGACACCGCAGCCACCCACCTCTACGTCCCGGGGCTCAAGCTGCACATCGAGAACGCGATCGGCTACGGCGCGACGGCGGGTGAGATTCTCGAGGTAATGGAGATCGCAAGCGTCATCGGCATTCACGCCGCCACGACCGCCGTGCCGATCCTGCTCGAGGAAGCCAGGGACGCCGGGCTCGAGCTGAATACGTGATCGGCTGTCGTCCGACCGCCCTTCAGCCGACCGTGCCCTGGTAGCGCCGCATTCCGGCGAGCCAGCGGTCGTAGTCGGCGCCCTTGTGCCGGTACATGTCGAGCACCACGGGGTGCGGCAGCACCAGGAACCGGCCGTCGCGGATGGCCTCGACGGTCAGCTCGGCGACCCGCTGCGGACCCACCACCTCGCCCGCATTGCGCACCGCCGCGCCGGCCATCCGCGCGGCGGGATCCGCCGAATCGGTGATGCCGTTCAGCAGGGGAGTGTCCACCCCCATCGGGCAGACGCACGACACGCCGATGCCCTTGTCGCCGTAGGTGATCGAGAGCCACTCGGCGAAGCCGACCGCCGCGTGCTTGGTCACCGCGTAACCGGCGGCGCCCACCTGCGTCAGTAGACCCGCCGCGGATGCGACGCCGACGAAGTGGCCTCGGCCGCGGGCGATCCAGTCGGGGACCAGCAGCGTCGCCGCCCGGACGTGCCCACGCAGGTTCACGTCGATGATGCGGTCCCAGTCGTCCTCGTCGCCGAGTCCAGGCGCGCCGATGATCCCGGCGTTGGCGACGAAGACGTCTACCGGACCGAATTGCACACGCGCCGAATCGATCAGCGAGGTGATGCCCTCGACGGTCGATGCGTCGGCCGTGATGCCAACGGCAGAACCTCCGGTGGCCCCGATCTCCGCGACGGTCGCGTCGGTGCCGGGCCCGTTCAGATCACCCGCGACGACAGATGCACCCGCGGCGGCCAAGGCGACAGCCAGCGAGCGGCCGATTCCCGAACCTGCGCCGGTGACGATTGCGACGGTGCCCTCGATGTGCATGCGGCCATTCTTACAGGGCGGCGGGGCTAAACCGTCCGCGCCAACCGGTCGGCCAGCAGTGCTGCGAACCGCGCCGGATCGTCGAGCGCACCACCCTCGGCGAGAAGTGCGGTCCCATACAGCAATTCGGCGGTCTCGGGAAGGCCTTCCCGTTCCGACGATTCGGCCAGGGCCTGACGCAGACCCGTGACCAGCGCATGATCGGGGTTGAGCTCGAGGATCCGCTTTCCGACGGGCACCTCCTGCCCCGACGCGCGATACATGCGGGCCAACTGCGGGGTGATGCCGAACGTGTCGGTGATCAGGCACGCCGGCGACGACGTCAGCCGCGTCGACAGCCGTACCTCCTTGACGTGTTCG
This sequence comes from Mycobacterium sp., assembly GCF_040509115.1. Lineage (GTDB taxonomy): Bacteria > Actinomycetota > Actinomycetes > Mycobacteriales > Mycobacteriaceae > Mycobacterium. Next base: position 7,796 of record NZ_JBEVLO010000087.1, read on the forward strand.
TCCAGGGTCTCCTGCAACCAGGTCAACAGTTCGGCGAAGTCACCCTTGGCCGCGTCGTCGTCTCCGTCCTCGGAGGCGCCCAGGTCGACCTCGCCCTTGGCGACCGACTGCAGCGACTTGCCGTCGAACTCCGGCACCGACTCCACCCACACCTCGTCGACGGGGTCGGTCAGCAGCAGCACTTCGTAGCCCTTGGCCTTGAACGCCTCCAGGTGCGGTGAGCGCTCCAGGAGCTGCCGCGACTCGCCGGTCGCGTAGAAGATCTGGTCCTGGCCGTCCTTCATCCGCCCGACGTAGTCGGCCAGGGTCGTCGGGGCGGTGACATCCCCCGTCGCTCCGCTCGCCCCGGTCCCGCTGAACGTCGACGCGAACGACGACAACCCCAACACGGCGTCGCGGTTGTCGGCGTCGGAGAGCAACCCCTCCTTGAACACCCGGCCGAACTGTGTCCAGAAGGTCGCGTAGTCGTCCGGACGGTTGGCCTGTAGATCCTTGATCGCCGACAGCACCTTCTTGGTCAGGCTGCGTCGGATCACCTTGATCTGGCGGTCCTGCTGCAGGATCTCGCGAGACACGTTGAGCGACATGTCCTGGGCGTCGACGACACCCTTGACGAACCGCAGGTACTCGGGCATCAGTTCGTCGCAGTCGCCCATGATGAAGACGCGCTTGACGTACAGCTGGATGCCAGTGTGCCCGTCGCGGTTGAACAGGTCGAACGGCGCCATCGACGGGATGAACAGCAGCGCCTGGTACTCGAAGGTGCCCTCGGCCTTCATCGCGATGACCTCGAGCGGCTCGTCCCAGGCGTGGGCGACGTGCTTGTAGAACTCCTTGTACTCCTCGTCGGAGACCTCGCTCTTGGGCTTGGCCCACAGTGCGGTCCGGGAGTTCAGCGTCTCCGTCTCGACGGTGACGGTGGGCTCGCCGCCCTCCTCAGCCGCCGGAACGGTCTTCTCGACGTCCATCCGGATCGGCCAGGAAATGAAGTCGGAGTACTTCTTGACGAGCTCCCTGATCTTCCACGGCGCCGCGTAGTCGTGGAGGGCGTTCTCGGCGTCCGCGGGCTTGAGGTGCAGCTTCACCGACGTCCCCTGCGGGGCGTCGTCCACCGTCTCGATGGTGTAGGTGCCGTCACCGCTGGATTCCCAACGCGTCGCCGAGCTTTCGCCCGCCTTGCGGGTCAGGAGTTCGACCGTGTCGGCCACCATGAAAGTCGAGTAGAACCCGATGCCGAACTGACCGATGAGCTCTTCCGTGTCGCCGGCCTGGTTCGCCTCCCGCAGCCTTTGACGCAGCTCTCCGGTCCCGGACTTGGCGAGGGTGCCGATGAGGTCGACCACCTCGTCGCGCGTCATGCCGATGCCGTTGTCCCGGATGGTCAGCGTGCGGGTCGCTCCCTCCGACCCCGTCGCCCCGATCTCGACCTCGATGTGAAGGTCCGACGTGTCCACGTCGAGGTCCTTGTTGCGGAACGCTTCGAGGCGAAGCTTGTCCAGTGCGTCGGATGCGTTGGAGATCAGCTCCCGCAGGAACGAATCCTTGTTGGAGTAGATGGAGTGCACCATCAACTGCAACAGCTGGCGGGCTTCTGCCTGGAACTCTCTCTGTTCAACCTGCTCGCTCACGCCGCGAGTTTACGTTCGGCGGACAGTAGCGCAGCGACCCGGGGTTTGGGTCGGTGCGCTCCTAGCCGAAGTGCACGCCCTGCGCGAGCGGCAGCTCGGAGCTGTAGTTGACGGTGTTGGTGGCCCGCCGCATGTACGCCCGCCACGAATCCGACCCGGATTCGCGGCCGCCGCCGGTCTGCTTCTCGCCGCCGAACGCGCCGCCGATCTCCGCGCCCGAGGTGCCGATGTTGACGTTGGCGATGCCGCAGTCCGAGCCATCGGCCGCCATGAACCGCTCGGCCTCGCGCATGTCGGTGGTGAAGATGGCCGACGAAAGGCCCTGCGGCACGGCGTTGTTCAGATCGATGGCCTCGTCAAGGGTGTCGTAGCCGAGTACGTAGAGGATCGGTGCGAACGTCTCGTCGTGCACCACTGCCGTCTGCGACGGCATCCGGACCACGGCGGGCGTGACGTAGAACGAGCCCTCGCCAAGTTCGCGGCGTTCCCCGCCCACGACCTCGCCGCCATCGGCGCGTGCCTTCTCCAGGGCACCGACCATGTCGCGGTAGGAGCGCTCGTGGATCAGCGGGCCGATGAGGGTGCCATCGGCCGACGGATCTCCGATGGGCAGGCTGCGGTACGCCGACGTGATGCGCTCGACGAGAGAGTCGATCACCGAGTTGTGCGCGATCACCCGCCGCAGCGTCGTGCAGCGCTGACCGGCCGTCCCTGCGGCGGAGAACACGATGCCGCGGACGGCCAGGTCGAGGTCGGCGGACGGCGTCACGATCGCGGCGTTGTTGCCGCCGAGCTCCAGCAGCGACTTGCCGAAACGCTGAGCCACCCGCGGTCCGACCTGCTGACCCATGCGCACCGAGCCGGTCGCGCTGACCAGCGCGACCCGTGGATCGTCGACCAAGAGCTCGCCAATGTCCCTGCCGCCCTGAATGAGTCGGCTCACGTTGCGCGGCGCGCCGACGTCGTCAGCAGCGCGCTCGATCAGGGCCTGGCAGGCGATGGCGGTCAGTGGGGTCAACTCCGAGGGCTTCCAGACGACGGTGTCACCGCAGACCAGTGCGACCGCGGTGTTCCACGCCCAGACCGCAACGGGGAAGTTGAAGGCGGTGATGACGCCGACGACGCCGAGCGGATGCCACGTCTCCATCAGCCGGTGGCCCGGGCGCTCGGAGGCGATGGTCTTGCCATACAGCTGGCGGGACAGACCGACGGCGAACTGGCAGATGTCGATCATCTCCTGGACCTCGCCGAGTGCCTCGGAGGTGATCTTGCCCGCCTCGATGGTGACGAGGGTGCCCAGATCCGCTTTGTGTTCGACGAGCAGCTCGCCGAGCCGCGCGACGAGCGCGCCGCGAACCGGCGCGGGTGTCGTCCGCCACGTCGTAAATGCGTGCGCCGCTTCGGCGATGGCGTCCTCGGCCGCGCGGGTGGTGGTCTCGGTGACCGTGAACAGCACGTCGCCCGTGACGGGGGTGCTGGCCTGAAGGCCGCGGCCGCCTGGCTCGCCCAGCTCGATTGCCGAGCCGACGGCCTTCAATGCCGCACGGGCCCGGTCGCGGAGCTCGTCGGCGGTCGGGAGGACGGTCGGGTGGTTCGTCATGATGCTGCTTTCTCGTAGAGGTCGTACGGATCGTGCAGGTGGTGGCCGATGGCGCCCGCCATCCAGCCTTCGCTGTAATCGGTGTCGTCGCCCGCGTCGACCGCGGCGGCGTCCGAATCGAGATTGGACCGGAAGATGCCCGCGGCGGACGCCGGCAGGAAGTCTTCGTAGACAACGGGTTTGGTCGGGTCGCCGCCTCGGTAGTAGGCCAGCCCCTCGGCGGCCAGCTCCGCGTCGGTGCCGGGGAAGTGCCGAGCCCACGACTCAGCGGGATTCCCGTCACCCCCCGAGCCGCCGCGCTCCTGCCCCGGGACGTCGTTCATGGCGGCGTCGTAGCGCTCGCGGCCCTTGCGCGTCAGTGCGACGCCGCGAGCCTCCACCTCACCGAACCGCACCCGCAGCTTGCCCTCGGTGACGATCCCCTCGGAGTCGCGGAACCATCGGGGTTCGGACAACGCCCGGAATGACGTCTGACGCAGCAGCACGTCCGGCCCGTCCCAGCGCGGCGGGCCCTGGATGGTGCCGGTCATGACGATGCCCCTGGCGACCATGCGCCGGTACAGCTCGTCGATGTCGAGCACTCGCGGCGTCAGGTGGTTGACGTGGGTGGACGCCACTCCCGCGATGTCAGCGGCGACCGCCGACACCTGGGACAACTCGGTGTACCACCCTGCGTCGATCGGTTCGCGCGACAGGGCGAACGACGACACCGCCCGCGAGACGAAGTCGTCGGCGTCCGCCCGTCGGCAGCCACCGTCGGAGGCGATGACCCGCGCGCGGGCGATCAAGGCGGGATCGAACAGCTGACGCTCGGAGAGGAATCGCTCGACGCGCGGCCGGAGCTCGTCGTCGAAGAAGCGGGCGTCGGCGGTGGCCAGCATCGAGGTGAACACTCGGAACGGGTTGCGCGCCAGTTCGTCCTCGTCGATGGGGCGGAAGGCGGTCGACACGACGGGCACGGGCCACGCCGCGTCGCGCAGATCGTAGAAACCCACCGGGTACATGCCGAAGGCGGCGAACAGGTCGGCGACGTCGGCGAGTTCCCGCGCGTTGCCGACGCGGATCGCGCCGTGGCGCTCGGCGGTGACGCGGTCGAGTGACCCGAGCCGATCGACGTAGCTGCCCACGCCCGCGCAGTCCCGATTGACCTCGGTGCTGACGTCGACAAGCGTCGTGTAGGCGGGGACCTCGGTGCCGTACATCCGGGATAGTGCGGCCGCGAAGCGGGCCCGCAGGTCCGAGGCGCGGACCATCGTCGAGGGACTCATTGCGCTCTTCCGTAGATGGGGCTGCGATAGTCTCCGGCCATGGGTGAGGGTGCGGATGAGCTCGACGAGATCGACCGGATCCTGGTGCGGGAACTGGTCGCCGACGGGCGGGCGACGCTGGCGCAGCTGGCCGCGAGTGCGGGGTTGTCGGTGTCCGCGGTGCAATCCCGCGTGCGCAGGCTGGAGACCCGCGGAGTGGTGACGGGGTACCAGGCAAAGATCGATCCCGAGACAGTCGGGAACATGCTGTCGGCGTTCGTCTCCATCACTCCTCTCGATCCCTCGCAGCCCGATGATGCTCCAGCCCGACTCGAACACATCGAGGCCATCGTGTCGTGTCACTCGGTGGCCGGGGACGAGAGTTACGTCCTCCTGGTGCGGGTCCGGTCGGGGCGGGCGCTCGAGGACCTGCTGCAACAGATACGGACCACGGCTAACGTGCGCACCCGAAGCACGATCATCTTACAGACTTTTTACGAGGGTCGCGACTTCATACCGTAGAAAATCCTGCCTGACGGCGTGTGGGGCGTAAAATATCCGTTAGGATGACGGTATGACCGCTGTTCTGCCATCGCCTGCCCTGACCGCCACCACCCGGGTGAACCCCGACGACGTGCGTGACGTGCTGAGTCGAAGCATCCTCGCCGACGGGCTCGACTTCGTCCTCGACATCGACCGTTCGGCGGGTTCCTACCTCGTCGACGCCAGGACCGGCGACCACTACCTCGACATGTTCACGTTCTTCGCGTCCTCCGCACTCGGCATGAACCACCCCGCCCTCGCCGACGACGACGCGTTCCGCGCCGAACTCGCTGCCGCCGCGGTGAACAAGCCGAGCAACTCCGACGTCTACACCGTGCCGATGGCGCGCTTCGTCGAGGCGTTCGCCCGCGTGCTCGGCGACCCCGCCCTGCCGCACCTGTTCTTCGTCGACGGCGGCGCACTGGCCGTCGAGAACGCGCTCAAGGTCGCCTTCGACTGGAAGAGCCGCTTCAACGAAGCTCACGGCCTGGATCCCGAACTTGGCACCAAGGTGCTGCACCTGCGAGGCGCGTTCCACGGCCGCAGCGGATACACGCTGTCGCTAACCAACACCGATCCCAACAAGGTCGCGCGCTTCCCGAAGTTCGACTGGCCGCGGATCGACGCGCCGTACCTTCGCTCGGGCCTCGACGATGCCGCCATGGCCGAGTTGGAGGCCGAGTCCCTCCGGCAGGCCCGCGCCGCATTCGAGGCCAACCCGCACGACATCGCGTGCTTCCTCGCCGAGCCGATCCAGGGTGAGGGTGGCGATCGCCACTTCCGTCCCGAGTTCTTCGCCGCGATGCGGGAGCTGTGCGACGAGTTCGACGCACTGCTGATCTTCGACGAGGTGCAGACGGGCTGCGGCATGACGGGCACCGCTTGGGCCTTCCAGCAGCTGGGCGTGACGCCCGACGTCGTGGCGTTCGGCAAGAAGACTCAGGTATGCGGTGTGATGGCAGGCGGCCGTGCACGTGAGGCGCAGTTCAAGACCCGTGTCGACGAGGTGGCCGACAACGTCTTCGCCGTCAGCTCCCGCATCAACTCGACCTGGGGCGGCAACCTGACCGACATGGTCCGGTCGCGTCGCATCCTCGAGACCATCGAGTCCGAGAACCTGCTCGACAACGTCCGCGAGGTCGGCGAGCACCTGATGAGCCGGCTGAGGGAGCTGGCCGCCGAGTTCCCGGCACTGGTGATCGACCCGCGCGGTCGAGGGTTGATGTGTGCGTTCAGCATGCCGACGGCCGCCCAACGCGACGCGCTGGTGGTCGAGCTGTGGAATCGCCGCGTCATCATGCTCGCCAGCGGTCCGGACAGTGTCCGCTTCCGGCCGGCCCTCATCGTGTCACGCGACGAGATCGACGCCGCGATCGAAACCGTCCGAGCGGTGCTCACCGAGTTGGGCTGAGACCCTCGAAAGACGGCAGACACCTTCGAAAGACAGCAGG
>NZ_JBEVLO010000088.1:0-9066 GCF_040509115.1 Mycobacterium sp.
GACGATGCTCGGCGGGGTGTCGCGGCGGTCGAGCTCGCGGAATGCGAGCGACACCACCTGGTCGGGGTTCTGGAAGCGACCCACGGAAGCATCCTCGGTGCCGACGACATCGAAGAACTCGGTGCGCGTGGCACCGGGGCTCAGAGCGAGAACGCCGAGACCCGAGCCTTTGGTCTCGTAGGCGAGCGACTCGGTGAAGCTCAGCACGAACGCCTTGGTGGCGCCGTAGACCGCCATGCCCGGCGTTGGTTGAAACGCCGCGGTGGACGCGACGTTCAGGACGAGGCCGTGCCGCGCCTGCGTCATCGCGGGCATGAACAGCGCCGTCAGCTCGACCAGTGTCGTGCAGTTCAGTTGCACCTGCGCGGCGTTGACCTCTGCCTGTTGGTCGACGAAGTCGCCGTGCAACCCGACGCCCGCATTGTTGACGAGGATCTCGACGTTGCGCCCAAGGTCGCGCACCCTGGCCGCGAGCTGGGCGGCCGACCCCGGCTGCGAGAGATCCGCGGCGACGACGTCGACGGTCAGGGTGGGGCTGGACTCCAGCAGCCGGTCGCGTAGCTCTTCGAGTTTGTCGGCGCGCCGCGCGACGAGGATGAGGTTGACGCCGCGACGGGCGAATTGCCGCGCGAACTCCTCCCCGATGCCGCCGCTCGAGCCGGTGATCAACGCGGTGTCGTTGGTGAGGTCCATGGCGGGCTCCTGGTGACGGACGGATGCGACTCGTGGCGGGGGTCAGGCGGTAGCTCCACCGTCCCTGCGCAATCCTATGGTGGAGGCACTCCCATGTCGGGGAGTCGAAACGGAGGGCGCCATGGTTCCGGACTCAGTCGGCGACTACCCGCGGACGGCTGCCGAACGCGGTCGCGTTGAGCCCGCCCCTCGCCGCGTGCGCGGATACGCAGCAGGCGAGCTGATCTTCGATACGACCGCCGCGCGCTACGTGTGGGAGGTGCCCTACTACCCGCAGTACTACATCCCCTGGCGGGACGTTCGCACCGACTTGCTCGTCGACGACGATCATCCTCAGCGGGTTCAGTTCGGGCCGTCGCGCACGTACTCGATCAGGGGCGGCGCGGGGCCGTCTGCGGTCAGGGTCTTCGACGCCGGTGGCGGCGGCCCGGTCGACGGCCTCGCCCGGTTCGACTGGGACGCCGTCGACTGGTTCGAGGAGGACGAGCGGATCCTCGGGCACCCCCGCAACCCGTACGCGCGGGTCGACGCCCTGCGCTCGCACCGCCGCGTCGAGGTCGAACTGGACGGCGTGCTGCTCGCCGACACCACCAGCCCCGTCATGCTCTTCGAAACCGGTTTGCCGACAAGGTATTACGTCGACCGGACCGACGTCTTCTTCGAGCACCTGACGCCAAGCGACACCGAGACGCTCTGCCCTTACAAGGGCACCACCACCGGTTATTGGTCGGCGCGGGTTGGGGACGAGGTGCACCCCGACCTGGCGTGGACCTACGCCTATCCGCTGCCTGCGGTCGCCCCGATCGCCGGGCTGGTCGCGTTCTACAACGAAAAGGTCGACATTGCGGTCGACGGCGTGCGCCTGCCGCGACCCAAGACGCACTTCGGGTAGCGACGGCCCGCCCGCTCTGCGGTGAGGGCGCCGCCGACTCGCACTTCGTCGCCCTACGTGCAGAGTCTGCGTCAGATGCCGGGCCCGACAGCCTGCATGCGATCTCCAGCTGATCTCCACACATCCTTCATGCGACGACCCACTGCCGGGCGGCAGTCTTTAGACATCACCGCCAACCGCGGGTCCAACTACGAAGGGAGTGGTCATGCGTACCGCTTTGTCCACCTTGATCGCGATCGCCGCAGCCGCCATCGGATTGCTCCTCATGCCGGGAATTCCGGCGAATGCCGCGGAGTCGGCGATCGCCACCATTGGTCAGCTCGAGGCCCAGGGCCTCGACGTGAGGATCGACCGCATCGGAAGTGCGCCGCTGAAGGACTGCACCGTCACCAACGTCCGCAACCCCCAGGAGCGCACGCAGGTGGTCCGGGTGGACGGCCGCGGCGATCGCGACCGCTTCATCGAGGTCGTCGTCGCCCGCACGGTGACGGTTTCACTGGACTGCACGAGGCGATAGGGCTCGGCTCGGGAATGACGTGGGTCATTTCGACGTCATTCCCGAGCAGAAACGGATCATCGAACCGGAAGGTGCCCATGCGCGTAGGAGTGGTCTTCCCCCAGACCGAGCTCGGTGGGGATCCAGGAGCGGTGCGGGCGTACGCCAACCGGGTCGAGGAGTTGGGCTATCGCCACATCCTGGTCTACGACCACGTCGTCGGCGCCGACCCCGCCGTCCACGACGGCTGGAACGGGCCCTACGACGTGCACACCACATTTCACGAACCACTGGTGATGTTCGGCTACCTCGCCGCGATCACCGAATCGGTCGAGCTGGTGACCGGAGTCGTCATCCTCCCGCAGAGGCAGACGACGCTGGTCGCCAAACAAGCCGCGGAAGTCGACCTGCTTAGCGGGGGTCGACTGCGACTCGGCATCGGAATCGGTTGGAACGCCGTGGAATACGAGGCCCTCGGCGAAGACTTCTCGACCAGGGGCAAACGCTCCACCGAACAGATCGGCCTGCTTCGCAGACTGTGGACCGAGCAGAGCGTGACCTTCGACGGCGCCTTTGACAAGGTCACCGGAGCGGGCCTGTCGCCCATGCCGGTACAACGTCCGATCCCGCTGTGGATCGGCGCAGCGTCAGCCCCCGGATACCGGCGGGCAGGCAGGCTGGCCGACGGGTGGTTCCCCATGATGGGGCCAGGCGCCAAGCTCGAGGAGGCGAAGTCCGTCGTCGACGGTGCTGCCATCGCCGCAGGCCGGGACCCGGCCACGATCGGCATGGAGGGCCGGGTGTCGTGGACCGGCGACGTCGATGGGGCCGCCGCCGAGATCGCGCAGTGGGCAGGCGTCGGCGCCACGCACCTGTCCGTCAACACCATGGGTGCCGGGCTGCGGACGGTCGACGACCATCTCGCCGCGCTCGGCGCGGTGGCCGAGGCGCTGCACGCCTGAGTCGTGGCGGTTACGCCGCCCGGGACTGTGCGCCGGAGATGGCCGCGGTGACGTACTCAATGTCATCCACCGCCAGCGCGGACGACGACGGAAGGTAGAGGCCGTCGCGGCAGAGCCGTTCGGCGACCGGGTAACGCTGACCGCGAAACCGCTCCCAGTAGATCGGCTGACAGTGCATCGGGATGAAGAACGTGCGGGTCTCGATGCCGTAGCCGGCCAACGCCTCCCGTAGCTCGTCGCGGCTCATCCCAAAGCTCGCCCGGTCGACCAGTAGTCCGTACATCCAGTACGCGTTCTTGGCCCACGCCGCCTGGGGCGGCGTGCGCAATCCGGCGATGCCCCGCAGCCGATTCGTGTACTCCTGGGCGTTGCGCCGCCTCGCGGAGACGAAGGTGTCCAGCTGTTCGATCTGGGCCAGCCCGACCGCGGCCTGCAGATTGGTCATGCGGTAGTTGAAGCCGACATAGCGGTGCCAGAAGTGCCGTTCGGAGCTGATCGCGTGGTCCCGCAGGTTGCGGCCGATCCTGGCGATCTCGTCGTCGTCGGTGGTCACCATGCCGCCCTCGCCGGTGGTGATCATCTTGTTGCCGTAGAAACTGAAGGCGGCACAATCGCCGAGTCCGCCGCACGGCCGGTCCTTGTACTCGGCGCCGTGCGCCTCGGCGGCGTCCTCGACGAGGAGGATGCCGTGCTCGTCGGCCAACTCGCGAAGAGGATCCATGTCGACGGGATGGCCGTAGATATGCACGGGCACAATGACTTTGGTGCGGGGGGTAATCTTGGCGGCGACCTGGTCGACATCCATCTGCCAGTATTCGGGTTCGCAGTCGACGAGCACGGGCGTCGCGCCACAGTAGGTGACCGCGTTGATCGTCGCGATCATCGTGAACGCAGGCACGATCACCTCGTCGCCGGGCTCCAGTCCCAACGTCGCCAACGTGAGATGCATCGCCGCGGTGCCGGAGGTACACGCGATGGCGTGGCGCACCCCGCAGGCCTCGGCGAATCGCCGCTCGAACTCCTCGACGTAACTGCCTCCGGAGGAGATCCAATTGGACTCGATGGCGTGCCGAACGTACTTCCACTCGTTGCCACCCAGGGTGGGTTCACACACCGGAATGTAGGACCTGGAGCCGAACCTGCCCCGTGCAGCCGAGGTTCCGTGGCACGGTTTGAGCTCGGGATCCGACGCAGGAATGATCTCAGCAAGCTCGCCCATCTGGTCCAGAGTCAGATCCGCCGGCCGCAACATGTGGACACGATATCGCCGTTCGGGCCATTCCTGGCGGCCGCGTCAATTAGCTTCTCGCCATTTCACGGCGTGCTGCGATGCTGGCGAAGGCACCGCGGAATCGGGGAGGTCGCAGCGTTGCGGGCGACAGTCGATTGCCATTCCCAGCCATGGGCGCCAATGTCACAGCAACGATTCGTTCGACCCGCCGAACGGATCGTTGCGGAAACCGAACTCCCCGTGTCGGACGCCACCAATAGCCGTCAGCATCGACAGCTACAGCGACGGATTGAATTTGGTCGGACGAATTTCGGATCGCCGTGACACCCTGGCGGGTCTGGCGGTCAGGGGGCAGGCGAGAGAACGGGCGTATGGCCTCGAAGCGCGAAGGTCAGCCGTACGGCTGCATGATGGCGCCGGCGGCCTTGATCCGTGCCTTCGCCGAGTTCACGTGGCTCAACATGTCCGCGGCGGTGTCCCAGTTGGTTCCAGGAGGCAGCGCGCGGCAGGCTTCTCCAGCCGCGAAGAGATCGTCGGCGACGCCCTGGAGCCGGAAGTTGGCGGCCGAGTTGGGGCTGGGGAGAATGCCCTGGAAGCTGGCCCCGGCCCCGCTGATCTGGCTGCACGACGCGTGCATCGCGTCGAAGTTTCCGGCCTGCATGGCAGCCGACCACGCCTTGAGCGCATCGTCCATCGTGGTGTACGGGGCGCCGATGTTCTTCTGATACCAGCGCCACGCGGTGTCGGGGTCGGTGCCGCCTTCGACCGATGCGGTCGGTTTCGGCACGGCGTTCGCGATCGAGGGGCTGGCGAATTGCGTCCCGGACCCGATGACGGCGGCAGCCACCACGGCGGCCGAGCCGACTACCAGGCCGCCCAGCCGAATGCGCTTGGTGCGGTTCGCGGGCGTGTCGCTGCCGTGCGACGAAGGTTGATCTCGATTCAGCATGGCGACCTCTTTCCCCGACCCTGTGCTCTCGGCCCTGCTCGTGCAACGCCGACGGTACCGGACCAGCAACTCGCTCCGCCGTGTCTGTCGGTGCGGCGTCGGTCCAATTCACCGCACCCGCGGCACCGATTCACAGGGCACCGCATTCAGTCACGCGCTGGCAATGGTACACGAATCTCCGACCATCGAACATTTGCCAGCACAACCGTTTCATCCCCTTCTCTCGAGATCGAACGCCGCTGGTCGAACCGTGGCAGCCGTCGCAATCGAATTTGCCAGCCGCAAATCGTCTGGACCGTAACGATGCCCGCCTTTCAGGCGAAATAGATGTTCAGAGTGCACCGACAGGCACGCATGGGCGAACTTCCAGGGTCGAGGATCGAATACCGGTCGCGTACCCACCGGATCTGTCGGGCGCGGCGGTCAAGGCGTCGACGATATTTGCCACGCTGGCAGCGGCATCGGTCTGCGGTGAGGCGTGGCCGAACCCTCGCCAAGGACATCGTCGCGCGTGGTTACCCTCGGGAGGCCATGACGAGACGATGCGTGCTTTCGATCGTGTTCGGTGTCCTGCTCGTCGTCTCGACGAGTTGTTCACTGTTCTCCAGCAGCGGCCCGGACGACGCGTTCCACGCGTTCGCCGACGCACTGCAGCGCAGGGACGCCGGCGCTGCCGCCGCGAGCACCGATGACCCCGCCGCCGCGACCGCCGCGATCACGTCGATGTTCGACGGCATGGGCCCGGCCGCGCAGGTGAAGGTCGACGTCTCGAGTCCTGGAGATCCCACCCCCACCGACGAGAACACCGCGAAGCTGAGCTATACGTGGTCGTTCGGGCCGGGTAAGACCCTGCAATACGAGGCCACCGCGACGGCAGCACAATCCGGTGACGACTGGCGAGTGCGCTGGTCACCCACCGACCTCCAGCCAAAGCTGCGAGCTGGCATGACGTTTCAGTACAGCGATGACAAGAACTTCCTCACCCCGGTCACCGACCGCGACGGACAACCCATCCTGACCTGGCAGACCGTCGGCGTCGTCAACCTGACACGCGACCACCTCGACTCCGCTGCCGTCCTTGCGCCACTGCTGCAGCCGTTCGACCCCTCGATCACCGCGGAGTCGATCACCGGTCAGTTCGCCGCAACGCAGGACGACCTCGTCACGGTGGTCAAACTGCGCCAGGACGACCTCGCCACGGTCGCCGATCAGCTCAAGCAGATCGCCGGGGTGACCGTGGCCGAACAAGGCGCGCTGCTCACCACCAACCGCGATCTGGCCTCGCCGGCCATCGACGGGCTGCAAGCGTTGTGGCAGAAGGCGATTGACGACGCTGCCGGGTGGTCGGTCCATCTCGTCGACGACAAGGGAGAGCCGACCGAAGAGCTGGCGTCGACCCCGCCGCGCGACACCGCCCCGATCCGCACGACCCTCGACACCCGCCTGCAGTTGCTTGCGCAGCAGGCCGTGGCGGCCGAACCCCGACCCGCTGTGGTGGTGGCCATCTCGCCATCGACCGGCGGCCTCCTCGCGGCGGCCCAGAATGCCGCCGCCAACGGGCAGGGTCCGATCGCCTTCACGGGCTCCTACCCACCGGGCTCCACCTTCAAGACCATCACCACCGCGGCGGCCCTCCAGGCCGGGCTGGCCACGCCGCAGACCCCCGAACCGTGTCCTGGCACGATCACCGTCGAGAACCGGACCATCCCCAACGACGACGAGTTCGAGCTCGGCACCGTACCGCTGTCCACGGCGTTCGCGCGGTCGTGCAATACGACGATGGCGTCGTTGGCCGACGCGCTACCAGCAGACGCTCTGCCAAACATGGCCCGCCTGTTCGGCATTGGCGTCGACTACGTGATCCCCGGGCTGACCACCATCACCGGAAGTGTGCCCAACGCCGACACCGCCGCGCAAAAGGTGGAGAACGGCATCGGGCAGGGCACCGTCACGGTGAGCCCGTTCGGGCTGGCCGTCGCGGAAGCGAGCCTCGGCCACGGAGCGACCATCACCCCCACCCTGGTCGTCGGCGAGCCGACCACGTCGGACACCCCGTCCGCACCGATCCCGCCAGCGATCGTCGACAGCCTGCGGACGATGATGCGGCAGACCGTGTCCGAAGGAACTGCGACCGCGCTTCAAGACGTGCCGGGTCTCGGCGGCAAGACCGGTACCGCCGAATTCGGCGACAACACCCACTCGCACGGCTGGTTCGCGGGCATCGTCGACGACATCGCCTTCGCGACACTCGTCGTCGGCGGGGACACGTCAGCACCGGCGATCACGGTGTCGGGCGACTTCCTACGACCAGCGCTGGCGGGTTGATGGCGCAGCAGCGAACGCGCGCCACCGACCTGCTGCGCGGAGGATTCGGAGCTCTGGCGGGAATCTTGGTTGCCGGGGCTACGGCGAAGGTCATGCCCGGCGCCGTCGAGGCCCTGCCCTTCATCATCGCCCCGATGGGTGCCACCGCCGTCCTCCTGTTCACGGTGCCTGCCAGTCCACTGGCCCAACCGTGGCCGGTGTTTGGCGGCAACGTGGTGTCGACCCTCATCGGACTGCTGGCGCACTGGCTGTTCGGCGATCAACTGCTGGCCGCCGCTCTCGGCGTCGGGACGGCGATCGTCGTCATGATGCTGCTGCGCTGCCTCCACCCGCCTGGCGGGGCATGTGCATTGCTGGCCGCGACGGCCACGCCCGCGATCGAGGCGCAGGGCCTGGCGTTCGTCGCGCTGCCGGTAGCGGTGAATACCGTCGCGTTGCTGGCGGTGGCGCTCGCCGTCAACAACGCGACCGGTCGCCACTACCCGCACCGCCCGCCGGCGGAGGCGGCGAGCCCCGGCCCCACGGAGCGGGTCGGCGTTCAACGGGCCGACGTCGAGCAGGCGATGCTGCACTCCGGTCGCGGCCTCGACGTGCTGCCCGGCGACGTGTACGCACTGATTCACGAGGCCGAGATGCGAGCTCTCGATCGACGCCTCGGCGCGCTGCCGGTCTCCCGGATCATGACCCGCGACGTGGCCTCCGTGCTGCCCTCCGAATCCATCTACCGGGCCCGTCTGCTCATCGCGCAGCGCCACGTGAAGTCGTTGCCGGTGACCGATTCCGAGCGGCGGGTGGTGGGCATCGTGTCCATCACGGACCTGTACCACCGCGACGTCATCGAGTTCGGGTCGGTGCACACGGTGATGACCACCGACGTCGTCACGCTGACCGACACCGCCGTGGTGGCCGAGTTGATCCCGCTGATGACCGACCGCGGCTTCCGGCACCTACCGATAGTCGACGCCGACGATCGACTGGTGGGCATGGTGACCCGGGGTGAGCTCGTCGCCGTGCTCAATCGAGCCCTGTTGGGCGAGCGACTGTAGAAAGCGTGGGGTGGGGAGGCCCACGGCGGCTCGTCTGGGCATAGGCTGTGAACATGTAAACGGGCGCGGCGGTCGTTGAACCCGCGTCCGCCGTGTACACGCGACTGGGCCATGACCCCGCCGATTCGCGACCCTCCGTGGCCGTCCGAGACGACAGGAACGCGACAAACACCATGGCCGTCGCCGATACCGCCGAATACGCCCATCTGACCCCGCAGGACTTGACGGACTTCGCCGCCGCGCTGGACGAGATCCGACGCGACGTCGAGGACAGCCGTGGCGGGAGGGACAGGGACTACATCCATCGGACCATCGCGTTCCAGCGGGTGCTGGACGTCAGCTCCCGACTCGTCATCGCGGTCAGCAAGGGCAAGGTGGGCTGGGCGCTCGGGACCGTCGGACTGGCGGCGGCGAAGAGCATCGAGAACATGGAGTTGGCCCACAACATCGGGCACGGCCAATGGGACTGGAT
>NZ_JBEVLO010000089.1:0-8305 GCF_040509115.1 Mycobacterium sp.
TGACCAACCAGCGGCAGGCCTTCCTCAGGGACGGTCCACCCTCGGCCGCCACCCGCATCGACCGCATCGACCGCGTCATCGACCTCATCGTGTCCAACGGCGACGCCCTCGTCGACGCACTCGTGGAGGACTACGGGCATCGATCCCGTGCACAATCGATGCTGTCGGACGTGGCCGGACCGCTACCCGGCATCAAACACACCCGCAAACATCTGCGAAGTTGGATGAAACCGACGCGACACAGCACGGGAGTAATGGGCTTGGCCGGTGCCCGCGCCTGGGTGGACTGGCAGCCGCTGGGCGTCGTTGGTGTGATCAGCCCGTGGAACTTCCCGGTCTGTCTGACATTCGACCCTGTCACCCAGGCGTTCTCCGCCGGAAACAACGTCATGGTGAAGTTGTCGGAGTTCGTCCCGGCCACCTCAGAGCTGATCCGCGCTGAGATCGCCAAGCGCTTCAATCCCGAGGAGTTACGGGCGTTCACCGGCGGTCCCGACGTAGGTGCGGAGTTCAGCGCGCTGCCATTGGACCACATCATGCTCACCGGATCCCCTGGTACGGGCCGGCACGTACAGCGGGCCGCCGCCGACCACCTGGTACCGGTCACTCTCGAGCTAGGTGGTAAGTCGCCGGTTGTGATCTCGTCAAATGCGGACCCGAAGGTTGTCGCCGACCGGGTCATGGTGGGCAAGACGATGAATGCCGGCCAACTGTGCCTTTCGCCGGACTACGTCCTGATTCCGGCCGGTCTCGAACGAGACTTCATCGACCGCATCAGGTCCACCGTGGCGCAGATGTTTCCGCGGATACTCCACAACGACGACTACACCTCGATCGTCAATGCCCGACACTTCGACCGCCTCCACGGGCTCATCGATGACGCCAGAGCCAAAGGCGCCGAGATCATCACCATCAATCCAGCGGGCGAGGATTTCTCCACTCAGGCCGCTCACAAGATCGCCCCCACCTTGGTGCTCGGCGCGACCAGTGACATGCGGATCATGCAGGAGGAGATATTCGGACCACTGCTGCCCATCGTGACCTATACGTACCTCGACGAGGCGATCAATCAGATCAACTCGCGCCCAAAACCACTGGCTGCCTACTACTTTGGTCCCGACGACGGCGATCGCCAGCGGTTCCTCGACCGCACCTATTCCGGCGGAGTAACCATCAACGACGTCACTTTGCACTACACCGTCGCCGGAATGCCGTTCGGCGGCGTCGGGGACAGTGGGATGGGCTACTACCATGGCCGGTCGGGTTTCGAAGCGTTCAGCCACGGCCGTGGTGTCATGAATGCCCCATCGCGGTTGTCCATGTCAGCGGCACTCGCTGCGCCATACACCGGAGCCAAGCAACGCGGGTTACGCGCGATGATCGCCTTGGAGAAACGGGCGGTACGCCGACGATTGGGCAAGGCCGGGCGCTGACGCCTAGCGACTATGCCGCGTTGCGCGCCAAGGGGACCGAAAGGGTTCGGTCTCGTCGCGAACGTGTATCGACGCCTCGTGGTCGGTCCGGTAGTTCCACCCGATCGCACGTCTGTGCATGATGTGCGTGCTGACGACGAAGCGAGACCTAGGGCCTTGGTGTTTACGCGAGGCCACTGGGCGGTGCGCAGGGGTGTGTCAGGTGACTGTGGATGTGCAGAAATGGGTCTGGGTTACCGCCGTCGCGCTTGGCGGTACATCGCGGCGGCAACCGGGATTTGGCGCTAAACGGCTTGCGGGACAGCCACTATCACGCTTACTAAGTTTGACGACTCTGGCGTTTCTCTAGGATGAGGTGGAAGGCACCGCAACAACTTTGAGCCGACAACAGCGCGGCCAAGGACCCTGCTACCGGCGTATCGACCTCTCAGGTCAGGACACCTAGCAAGTGCCGCGCGGATCATCGTCGATCCGGTCGGCGAGCTGACCTAAGGCACGGACATGCGCCCGAAGGGATGCCGCGATAGAGCTCGACGCATCAGATGTAGCCGGAGCCGACGTCAGTGCGGGCAGCACGAACCATCGGAACCAGTTGCGGAATTGGCTGACGTCGTCGTGGAGCACCGAGATCGCGGTCAGCAACTGGGTAACCAACCAGCGCACGGCTTCCGTTGGCGGATAGTCATTTCGAAACTCTCCCAATTGCTGCGCCTGGGTCACCAGTGGGCCCAAGAATGAGTAGGCAGCTTCGCGAGTGGCGGGCCGATCAAGGCTTTTGGGTCCTTCTTTGACGAATTCGGCGAGCACTGCATCGATTGGGATTGCCGTGAAAAGATAGACCATTGCCTCTGTCAGTCGGGTCGTCGCAGTGCCTTCACGGGCGACGAGATCTATCGCTTGATCCAGCAGACGGCCCGAACGGACGGTTGCCAAGTGCAACAGCAGATCGTCGCGCCCCGAGAAATAGCGGTACGCGGTCGAGCGGGAAACTCCGGCGCGTTCGGCAGTTGCTTCGATAGAGACCGCTTCGCCCTGTGCGAGGAGCTGGTCGGCTGCTGCCAGCAGCGTGCTGCGGATATCGGCCACGGTTCAGGATGTCACGGGAGCGAGCGGTGGTACGACAGCCGGACCCGATGCGGACACTGAGACGGCAGCTGAATTTGTCTCGCCTCATGAGACAAGATACTGTTACGTCCGCGACGGTGTGAGCTAGATCTCTAGGAGATGACAAAGTGACAACTGAAGTGCGTGGTCCACAGATTGACGAGGCGCGCAAGCGGTACGGCCTCGCGGCGGCACTTGTTTTTGGGTCTTTGGTCGTCTTCGGCACACTCGTCTTTTTCGTGCCGGCGCTTCTTGGACAGAGCCCTTTCGCCGACCATCCGGTAGTGATACCCGACGCAGTGAAAAACCCGCCGGCAACCTGGTTCTTTAACTGGGTGATCCCGGCCGCGGCGATCACAGTTTTCGTCGCGTTGACTGTGCAATCGGTGCGGCGGAAGTCGCTGTCGTGGTACTGGCTGTTCTTCGTTAGTGGCGTGGCGTCATTCTGGGTGGAGACGATTGCCGACTGGGGTATTTACTTGACCTACAGCCCCGCGTTCGCGACCTATCAGCTGCCATTCAATTACCCATGGCATGTGTGGGACAACCCCGTTTTCGTGCCGTTCGCATACGGCGTCTACTGGGGCATTTTTCCATACGTGGTATTGCGGATCCTCCAGTTCGTTTCGACGCGAACTGGATGGGGCGAACTCAAGTCGCTCTTCATCGTCGGAATTCCATTCAGTTACTGCTGGGATCTTCTTGTCGAAGGGACCGCAACCTACTTCGGATGGTGGACCTACGACCCTCCCCTGGGGCCCCACTTCTCATGGGTTCCTCTCGGCGGTGCCGGCATCCAAACCCTCGTCATCCCTCCTCTGCTGATGATCATCTGGCCCAACGTGGTCGCGTGGATGGCCGGCGATCCTAGGGACGGCACGTCGCCGCGCATTGCACGCCTGTTCCGCATTCCCTCTCATCGCGACGCAACTGGTGTTGGTGCCCCATCGCTGCGCGAACTGGCTACACCGACCCGTACGTCGTGGGATGTCCGGCACGAGCTGATCAAGCTCGGTGGATGGATCTCAGTGTTCTACTGGGCGCAGGTGACGCAGCTCTTGCCAATCATGCTCATCAGGTACATGTTCGGCCACGACAGCGTGTTCGCGCCTTTCCCGAACTGGCCCTGAACGGATTAACTTCACCAACTGAATGGCGAGGGACTACCTCGTACTTAAGTTGAGCCGCGGGGTGTCAATACAAGCCGCGGGTGCGACTGCGGAATCATGGTCCACGTCGAGTCAAGAAGCTGGGCGAGATCCCCGCTGGCGCCAGCTGGATCGCAAGTCCCCGGGTTCACTCACCGAAACTCCCCACCTGATGGCGGGGTCCGTGTATCGCTTGGCGGGTGCCGGTTATGGCTCGGTGAAGGGTGTCTGCGGCGGCGTGGTGGTCACGTACGTAGGACTCTCCGTCGAGGTTGACGACCACGGCGTAACGTCCGGTCGGGCATGACAGCAGCGACGGTGATATCGCGACGGTGCCAGTCGCCGACGCCACGGTTGGTGGTACGACGTTGGACGCCCTGGGTAGCGTGGGGAGACACCTGAACAGTGCCGCGGACGCTTCGGCTAGCAACGGCAGATAGCCCGTTTCGCCGATGACGAGCAGGGTGGGGCATGCGAAGAAGCGCATGGTGGTTCGCCCAGCGCCCTTTGATCACTGCACGGTGGCTGCGTGCTCTCGGTCACGCCTTTTGCGCGGATGTGATTCTCTCCCAGGTGGTTTTGGTGATTCCCCGGTCTCGCAGCGCTGCCTTTCTTACCTTGCCGGTCGCGGTCCTGGGCAGTTCGTCGACGATGTCGATGTAGCGAGGAACCATGTACCTGGGCATGCGGGATTCACAGAACGCCGCCAGTTCGTCGGCTGCCAGCGTGGTCGATGACACCGACACGACGATCATCACCTCGTCCTCGCCGTACGGTGAGGGGACAGGAATGGCCGCGCACTCGCGCACCGCGGGGTGGGCGAGGACTTCGGCCTCGACCTCCGCCGAGGAGATGTTCTCCCCCCGGCGCCCGATCGCGTCCTTCTTGCGGTCCACGAAGACGAAGCGGTCATCGTCGTCTCTGGTGAACATGTCGCCGGTGTGAAACCAAAGGTTGCGCCACGCGGTGACGGTGTCGGCGGATCTGCCGAGATAGCCTGCGGACAACCGCCAGGGTTCCTCGGTGCGCACGACGAGTTCACCTGCCGCGCCGCGGGGCACCTCGTAGTCGTCGTCATCGACCAACCGCAGTTCGTATCCCGCGCGCGGTTTGCCGCACAATCCGGGGAACAACGGTTCGGAAGGCTCGTGGACCAGCGGACAACTCAGTTCGGTCATGTTGTACATAGTGGTGGCCTGAACACCGAATCGCTCGCAGAACGCCACGGCCTCCACGGGCGGCACCATGATGACGTGCCGCAACGGGTTGTCGGCATCGCCGGGGCTGGCTGGCTGCCGAAGCAGGAAGTGGATGATGGCGGAGAACACGACGGCCTCGGTGCACCGAAACGCCGTGACGTCGGACCAGAACGCCGAGGTGCTGTAGCCATTGCGCAGAACCACCCGACCACCGGCCTGCGCCATGCTGAAAAACGGTCCGAGACCGCTGATGTGGTACAGCGGAAATGGCGTATAGTAGGTACTCGAATCATCAAGCGGGAACGGGTATTCCGCAGTGGCGTGGAGCTGTCCCCAGGGCATGAGGACACCCTTGGCGGCACCGGTGGTCCCCGAGGTGTACAGCACCGTCGCGACATCGCGCATCGTGGGCGCGGTCCGCGACACGTTGGTTGGTGAGTCCGGCACGATCTGGCCGCGCTGATGCACCCTGAGGTTGGAGACGGTGTACGGCAGCGGATCTGGGCACAGGAGGTCGGTCAGGGCGGTGGCGGCAGCAACGTCGCTGATCTGCTCGACGTGTTCGGTTGCCACCACGGCCACCTTGATCGTGGAGTCGACGAGCACGTGCTCGAGAGTCCGGCCGCGCAGCAGGGTGTTGATCGGGACGGGTATCGCGCGCAGCCACGCCAGTCCCAGCCACGCGCAGAAGGCGTCGAGTCCGGCCGGCATCATCAATCCGACGAGCTCTGCTGCTCGCACACCGATTCGTTCGAATCCTTCGGCCCAGCACAGAGCTTGGTCGTGGACCTGGCGGTAGGTCATTGCACCGCCGTCGACGTGTTCGAGGAACACCCGGTCGGGATTTCGTTTGGCGTGCAGGGCGATGAGGCCGGGTAATGCTGTCGAGGTCACCGGCGATCGTTTCCGTTCAAGTGGGTCGCGTCCTCGTCGAGGCGGGCGCGGGCGGTGCCGATGCACAACGGCCGCGATTGCGGATCGCCGGTGTCGAGGCGGACGTCGAGCACCATCGTTGCGGCGCCGGTCTCCTCGGGGTGGCGTTCGGACAGCCGTGACCGCACAACGACGCGGCTTCCCGTGAGGGCCATGCCGATGAACTTGAGGTCCAGTCGTCCGGTCAGGGCCCAGGTCGCACCGAAGATGTCGGCCATGGCTAGATCGCAGATCGAGAGTAGGTGGGGTGCGGAGACGAGAAGCGCTGGCAGGCCCGCGGATTGGGCCGCCGTCGAACTGTAGTGCACGTTGGAATCTGCTCCGGGGGTCCCTGTCCAATAGGCGCGGCTAGCGGTGTCGGTGAGCTCGACCTCGTATGACCAGGCGTCGTGGCCGGAGGCGGGGTGCGCCATCACTGCACCGGCTCGGGAGACGGCGTCGGGACCGGTGTCATGACGGTCACGGTGCCGACACAGGCGAGCGTGCCGTCGGCGGTTTGGACGGTCATCTCGGTGCACAAATGGTCGCGGCCATTGCGGATGTATCGGTCAACGACGCAGATCACCATCGTTACTTCCTCGCCCACGTGCATCGGAGCGTGGTGCTGCCAGCTCATCGAGGCGGTGAGTACCGTCGTGCCCCATAAGGGCGGAACACTGCGCTCACCCAAGGCGAATAGCTGCGGAGCCAGCGCGACGGCGGGCACGACCCGCGGCGCGGAGGTGGTCCCGTGGCCGCGGCGGGGGGCGCCGGTGGTCTCGAGGTACCGGTCGGCGATCTCCTCGTCGAGGACTAGAAATCGGCGGTCGAGTTCGAAGCCGGGTTGATAGGGATCGTCGGCATTGGTCATTGATTGCTCCGCACCGGCGGGCGCTTCTGCACGAACGGCATGATTCCTTCGGCCGAATTTTCTTTGAGGAGAACGTGTTCGGTGGCGGTGCTGGGATTGTCTACGAGGTCAAGATCATCCAACGCGTTTATGAGATGCTCCCGAAAGTGCAGATCGTCTTGCGGCCATTCGACTTCGACCCTCTGTGCTCACGGGTCGATCGAACTCCCTCGAGTTAACCGCCGACCCCAAAATTAGTCAAGCATACTTCACTAACTCCGGCGCGGTTCAATCGCCGTGACGGATGTGTGCGACCTGCGCAATGCGCGTGGACAATTCGGCGAAGCCGCGCTCGCCGAGTGCCGACTTGAGTTCGGCGTTGATCTCCTCGGCGATTTCCATCGCGTCGGTCAACAGACCCAACCCCTTGGGCGTGTAGTGGATCGTCTTTGCGCGGCCGTCGGTGGGGTCTATCCGGCGTTCGACGTAGCCGAGGTTCTCGAGTTCCGAGACCAGTTGAACAACAGCGGTTTTCGACACACCTTGGATTCGAGCGATGTCGACCTGCGGCTGCCGGTGAGCTTGAGGTGGACGAGGAGGTTGGCGTGCGCCGGTCGCATTGCTTCGTGGCCGCGTGCCCGCGCGCGTTGATTGCTCGTGCTGACCATCCACTCACCGAACTCGATGACGTGCCGTTGCAGGGACCCCGACAGGAAGTGCGCGATGGCGTCGGTGCCGGCCTCGCCGCTGTCCTTCTCGACGGGATCGTCGGGATCGCGTTCAAGCACGATCCGAGAGTATCAACTGTGGTGTGTCGCGATTGTTTCGTTACGCATCCGATGCCCAGTGGTGAATAGCGCGACGAAGATGACCGCCCACAGTCCGTCTGCGGGGCCGTTGAGGTGGAACATCCGAAAGTTCTGCGGTGACAGGGTTTTGAGTTCAGCTCTGCGCCTCGGTGAGGTCGTGAGCAGCCAGTGCGTTCCGGCGGCGGAGTAGTACAACTTCTCTGCGGCGAACACTGCCAGGATCCTTGGTGAGCGTGCCGCGGTATCGGCGCAGGTCCAAAAGGCCGCTCCCCACAGCATCGCCATCAGCATCGACTTGCGGTTGTAGGTGGTGGGGGCCATCTGGAAGTACGCGTCGTCGGTGAACGCCTTGGTGGCCCCTAGAGTTCCGGCGACGTTGAACAGCCCGGCGATGCGTAGGGCCCATCGCACGTTGCGCTCGTAGTTGGTCGGGTTCATGGTCATCCGCGCTCCTCGGTGGTGGTCGTCGACGGTCGCAGGGCGATGGGCGCTTGGAGGTCGATGCTGACGCCGTCGAGCACGATGGTGGCCAAAGGGCGTTTTGGTAGCCCGAGCTCGCGAAGCAGCTGGGCCATCGGATGGGTACGTCCCACCCGAGGTCTGGTGCCCCCGAGTTGGAAACGGAGGCCGGTGAGGTGGGTGACACTGGGGGACAGTTCGATCCCGTGGGGCACCGGTGTGAGCCCGACAACGGTGCTCGAGGTCGATAGCGGAATCCGCGGCAGCCGTGTGCGCCAGCGTGTCTCCAGGATCGTCTCGCCGGTCGAGCGGTCGGCGAGACGGCATCCCGCCGCGGGTCCGCCGACGGTGAGGTCGATGTCGGCGATCCATTTCGGTAGGTGCCAGATGG
>NZ_JBEVLO010000090.1:0-7645 GCF_040509115.1 Mycobacterium sp.
GGCTTCTCACACCAGAGCGTGCCGTCGTTGTCGAAGACGGCCACCCGTTCCTCCGGTGGTACCTCGGCGGCGGCGCGCTCCACGAAGTCGACGAGCGCCTGCTTCGTGGGGCCGTCGTTCCAGGACTCCAGCATCAGTCCGCCGCGAGGAAGTCTTCGAGCTTCTTCACGATCTGGTCGATGCTGAAGCTGGCCGGTGGGTGCCGTGGCGGGAACTCCTTGAACGTGTCGAGGAACTGCGATGCCATCGCGGTCGCGTACATCACGAAGAAGTCGCGCCGGATGAACCAGTCGTAGTACGTGTTCGACGTGATGTCGGCGTACTCGAACGGATCCGTGCGCAGGTTGAACAGCTTCGGCACCCGCAGCGGCGTGAACGGCTCCGCCCAGATCTGCAGCGTGCCTTTGCAACGCTGCTCGGCGAACACGATCTTCCAGTTCTCGAACCGCATGGCGACCATCTCGGCGTCGTCGTTGAAGTAGAAGAAGCCGCGCCGCGGGCTGTGCTCGACCTCGCCCATCAGGTAGGGCAGCAGGTTGAACCCGTCGATGTGGACCTTGTACTCGGTCTGTCCGTCGGCACCTGCCTTGTGGCCTTTCTTCAGCTTCTCGCTGACGTCAGGGTCGCCAGCCGCGGCGAGCAACGTCGGCAGCCAGTCGTGATGCTGGATGATGTCGTTGGACACGCTGCCCGCCTTGATCTTTCCCGGCCAGCGGATCAGCTCCGGAATCCGGAAGGCGCCCTCCCAGTTCGTGTTCTTCTCGCTGCGGAACGGCGTGGTGCCCGCGTCGGGCCAGCTGTTGCGATGCGGCCCGTTGTCGGTGGAGTAGATGACGATGGTGTCGTCGGCGATGCCCAGTTCGTCCAGCGCGTCGAGGACGGTGCCCACGTTGCGGTCGTGGTCGACCATCGCGTCGTGGTACTCCGACTGCCACATCCCGGCCTGGCCCTTGCTCTCCGGCTTGACGTGCGTGTAGAGGTGCATGTGGGTGAAGTTGCACCAGACGAAGAACGGATTGCCCGCGTCGTGCTGCCGCCTGATGTA
This sequence comes from Mycobacterium sp., assembly GCF_040509115.1. Lineage (GTDB taxonomy): Bacteria > Actinomycetota > Actinomycetes > Mycobacteriales > Mycobacteriaceae > Mycobacterium. The sequence goes on from NZ_JBEVLO010000090.1 coordinate 1,046, forward strand.
GTCGACGGTGGCATCGGCGATGTCGTCGTCGATGGTCTCCATGCGCTTGGCGGTCAGTGGGCCGGTGTCCTCGATGGTCTGTTTGCCTATCGCGCCGAACTTCTCATCGTCGGGTTCGGTGGACACCTCGTCGGTGGCCTTGCACTTGAGCACGCCGCGCGGGAGTGCCAACTCGTACAGCCGCGGGAACTGATCCTTGTGCGGGTAGTCGTACTGCTCTGGCTCCTCCTCGGCGTTGAGGTGGTACAGATTGCCGTAGAACTCGTCGAATCCGTGCACCGTGGGCAGGTATTTGTTCAGGTCGCCGAAGTGGTTCTTGCCGAACTGTCCGGTCGCGTAGCCGAGCGGCTTGAGCAGTTCGGCGATGGTGGGATCCTCGGCGGCCCAGCCGATGTCGACGCCGGGCACGCCGACCTTGCTCATCCCGGTGCGGTACACGCTTTGTCCACTGATGAAGGCGGCGCGACCCGCGGTACAGCTTTGCTCGCCGTAGGAGTCCGTGAAGCGCATGCCTTCGGTGGCGATGCGGTCGATGTTGGGCGTGCGGTAGCCCATCATGCCGTCGCTGTAGCAGCTGAGGTTCGAGATCCCGATGTCATCGCCCCAGATGACGAGAATATTGGGCTTGCCGCCAGGCATGATGAGCTCCTTCGCTCGAGGTTCGATCGACCGATTCGAACCGTGCGAGGGCAACGCTATGCGGCGGTCACCGGCTCTGTCAGCGCTTGAGCCATCTTCTCAGCTGATATTTACGCAGGCGCAGGTACGGCTGCACCGGCGCCCTTCAACTGCGCGTACAGCTCGGTGTAGTAGGGCAGGCAGTCGGCCATGGCGGCTTCGGTGGTGAACAGCGGTCGGTATCCCAGCTCACGCTCGGCCTTTGCGGTGGAGAAGAAGTTGTCCAGGTAAACACGTTCCACGGCAAGGGGTTCCAGCAGTGGTTGAGGCAGGCCGAAGCGGAAGTGCAGCCACTGCCACACCGACATCACCGCGTGGACCAACCGTCCCGACACGCGGAACCTGGGCCAGTGGTGGCCGCACGCCTCGATCACCGGTCGGGAGAACTCGAACATGTTGACCGGTTCGCCGTCGTTGATGAAGTACGCCTGGCCGGGCGCCGTGCCGCCGGGCACCAGGTGCTCGCCGGCAAGGATGAAGCCGTGAATCAGGTTGTGTACGTACGAGTTGTCGAGTCTCACGTCCTTGCTGCCGACGAGCACCTTGACGTGGCCCCTGAGCACGCTCTCGAACAGCTTGCGGAACATGGTCTGGTCGCCGCGCCCCCAGATGCCGCTGGGCCGGATGCTGCAGGTCAGCATGCCGGCCTGTCCGTTCTGGGTCAGCACGAACTTCTCGGCGGCTACCTTGGTCTCGGTGTAGAGGTCAGCGAATCGTGTTGTGTACGGCATCGTTTCGTCACCGCCGGCAATGCGTTGGCCGCTCATCACCACGCTGTTGGACGCGGTGTAGACGAATCGCTTCACGCCCGCCGATTGCGCGGCCTGGACGAGGTTCTTGGTGCCGCCGACGTTGACGGAGAAACTGCGCTCCCTTGCCGGGGCGGACCCGCCGCCCATCAGATCGATCACCGCCGCCGTGTGGATGACGGTGTCGACGCCCTCGACGGCCGCTGCGACGTCGTCGGTGTTGGTGATGTCGCCGACGAAGGTCTGGAGTCGGTCGTGCGGCTTCAGTGGTGACGGCGCCCGGTCGAACGAGCGGACCCGGTGGCCGCGCTCGAGGAGTTCGGTGACGAGGTTGCCGCCGACGAAGCCGGAGCCGCCAGTGACGAGCACGTGGCCGAGATCGGTGCGAAGCGTCGAGTCACCCATGGGGCGAGGATAACTGAAACGTGTTCCAGTTTCGACCCTTCAGCGGGCCATTGGTTGCGTTCTCAAGCTTCTTCGTCGTCGCGGGAGGCGAGCGCCTTCTCCACTTTCGCGCGCGCGCCCGCCAGGTGCTCTTCGCATCGTTTGGCCAGCTCCTCGCCCCTTTCCCACAGCTTGAGCGAGGCATCGAGATCGAGCCCGCCCTGCTCAAGTTGGCGGACGACCTCGACCAGCTCGTCACGGGATTCTTCGTATCCCATCCGACTAATGGGCTTCATCAGACCCCTCACTGATCGTTGTTATGGCACCGTCGGCGACCCGGATCCGCAACCGTGTCCCCGCGGGTGCGTCCTTCGTCGACCGCAGCACGGTCATGGAGTTGGAGACGATCTGCACCACCGAATAGCCCCGAGCCAGGGTTGCGCTTGGGCCCAGTGTCGCCAGCCGCGCCGACAGATGTTCGATTCGATCGGTCTCTGCGGTGAGCAGGCGGGTGACGTCCCTCCGCGCCGCCGCCCTGGCCCGATGGATCTCCTCGCCGCGAGCGGTCAATGCGGCCAGGGGTTGCGCCAGGACGGGACGGCTGCGGAGCTGATCCAGCGTGTGCTGCTCTCGGTGCACCCAGTTGCGCAGCGCCCGCGCGCTGCGCCTACGCAAGTCGCTCACCAGTGCCTGTTCGGCCGCCGCGTCCGGCACCACCCGCTTGGCCGCGTCCGTCGGCGTCGCCGCTCGCACGTCGGCGACCAGGTCGCACAGCGGGTTGTCCGGTTCGTGGCCCACCGCGCTCACCACGGGGGTCGTGCACGCCGCGATCGCGCGGCACAGCGTCTCGTCGGAGAAGGGGAGTAGGTCCTCGACGCTGCCGCCGCCGCGCGCGACGACGATCACGTCGACGTCGGGGTCGCCGTCCAGCTCCCGCAACGCCTCGACGATCTGGGGTACCGCATTGGGTCCCTGGACGACCGTGTTGCGCACCGCGAAGTGCACGGCGGGCCAGCGGTCCCCAGCCACCGAGATGACATCGCGTTCGGCGGCGGATGCCCGTCCGGTGATGAGGCCGATGGTGTTGGGCAGGAACGGGATTGGTCTCTTCAGGCGTGGATCGAAGAGGCCCTCGGCGTCGAGCAGCTTGCGCAGGCGATCGATGCGGGCCAGCAGTTCGCCGATGCCAACCGCGCGAATCTCGCTGATGCGCAGGCTGAACGAACCGTTGCGCGTGTAGAACTGGGGCCTGCCGAGCATGATCACCTGGGTGCCCTCCGACAGCGGCACCGGGGCGGCGGCGACCAGATCTCGTGGACAGCTCACCGACAGCGACATGTCGGCGGCGGGGTCGCGCAGCACCATCCAGGCCGTGGTCCCGCGCAGCTTCAATTCGGTGAGCTGGCCTTCGATCCACACCATGCCGAGCCGGTCGATGTACTTGGCGACGCGGGTGGCCACGGCGCGCACCGGCCAGGGATTGTCGGGGGACTTGCCCTGTTCGGGTTCAGTCACAGACGTGGGCGAGCGGAGCGACGGGGGTGTGCACGTGGGCGAGCGGAGCGACGGGGGTTATCACTTGGCGGACGCGCGGGTGATCCTGTTTGCCAGCAGGGTCTGGAACGGCGCCCGCGCCTTCGTCGTGCCCTCATAGGCCAGCAGTGTCTCGAGGTCGGCGACCTTGAGCGACGGCAACCGGGCCCGCAGCTGCGCCAGGGTCAGCGACTCGTAGTCCAGTTCGGCCACTATTCCCGGTGCCGACGCTGCGACCTTGGTTACCGGTCGTTCGTCGCGACTCTCGGGTTCCCCGGTGCTGTACAGGGCGAACCGGCCTTCGGTAAGGCGTTCGCCGTTGCGGGGCGGCTCGGCGCCGTCGTCACCGTCGAGGTAGTCGTCGACGTCCTCGTCGAACGTCGCCCACTCCGGGTGCTCGTCTCTGGGCGGAAACAGCTGGTCGAGCGCCTCGTCACCCTTGATGGCGAGACCCGCCAGGTCCTGCTGCATCTTCATCACGAGCTGTGCCACCTGGCTGACGACCGTCATCGGGTATTCGATGATCGTCTGAGGCAGTCGACGAGTTTCCTCCAGCGCGGTGACTGCAGCGCCAACCAGCAGACGGACTCCGTATGGTGCTGTTGCCATGCGTGCAAGAGTACGGCGGGACGGCGCACTGGTCGCGCAAGTGGTCGGGGCGGCCCTACGGAAAGTACCCTGAGGGACATGCCTCAGACGATCAACATGGGTATGCCCGGTGCGACCCGCTCGGTCGTCGCCCCGGTGACCGGCAAGCGGGTTCTCCTCGCTGAGCCCCGCGGCTACTGCGCGGGCGTCGATCGCGCGGTTGAGACGGTGGAGCGCGCCTTGGAGAAGCACGGCGCCCCCGTCTACGTGCGCCACGAGATCGTGCACAACGTGCACGTCGTGGAGACGCTGGCGAAGGCGGGAGCGATCTTCGTCGAGGAGACCAGCGAGGTGCCCGAGGGGGCCATCGTGGTGTTCTCCGCACATGGGGTCGCGCCGACGGTGCACGTGGAAGCGGCCGAACGGAACCTGCACACCATCGACGCCACCTGCCCGTTGGTGACCAAGGTGCACAACGAGGCCAAGCGGTTCGCCCGCGATGACTACGACATTCTGCTGGTCGGTCACGAGGGCCATGAAGAGGTCGTCGGCACCGCCGGTGAGGCTCCCGACCACGTTCAGGTCGTGGACAGCCCGGAATCGGTCGACAAGGTCACGGTCCGCGACGAGGACAAGGTGATCTGGTTGTCTCAGACGACGCTGAGCGTCGACGAGACCATGGAGACCGTCAAGCGCCTGCGGGAGCGCTTCCCGAAGCTGCAGGATCCGCCCAGCGACGACATCTGCTACGCCACCCAGAACCGTCAGGTCGCGGTCAAGGCGATGGCACCCGAGTGCGAGCTGGTGATCGTGGTGGGCTCGCGGAACTCGTCGAACTCGGTGCGCCTGGTCGAGGTGGCGCTGGGCGCCGGCTCGGACGCGTCCTACCTGGTGGACTACGCCGAGGACATCGATCCAACGTGGCTCGACGGCGTGACCACGGTCGGCGTCACCTCCGGCGCGTCGGTGCCCGAGGTGCTGGTGCGCGGCGTGCTCGAGCGGCTCGCCGAGTACGGCTACGGCACTGTCCAACCGGTGACGACCGCGAACGAGACGCTGGTGTTCACGCTCCCGCGAGCGATTCGGCCCAAGCGCAACGGCTAGGGCGTTTCTCCAGCCTTCTCTCAGGCCTTCAGGCACTCAGGCCTTCAGGCCTCCCACGACTCCGGAGCCGAGTGCCGAGGACGTCTCGGACGGGTGCGGTGCTCTGTGCGCTCGTCGCCGTCCTCAGTGCTGCGGTACCGCACCCGGGAAATCGGGTGGTGCGTCCCACCGCTGCTGGTGCGGCTCGTCGGGGGCGGCTCGTGGTTCTCGTACGGCTCGTAGTCCGTGGAGCGTGGCCGACGGGGCGTCCGTTCCGAACGGGTGGGTCGCTCGGAACGGTCGTAGGTTTCGCGGGGGGTCGAGCGTTCGCGGGGATTCGAGGGATTCGAGCGTTCGCGGGGTTCGGCGCGTTCGCGGCGGGGCCGCTCGGAGCGATCGGACGTGCCTCGGCGGTCCATGGGTGGCACCGGCCTGCGTTCGCGTGGCTCGCGGCCTTCGCGGGTGACGCGCGGCTCCCGGGGTTCCCGGCCCTCCCGCGGCTGGTCGGCTCGAGGCCGTCGCCGAGGTTCGGCCCGATCGACGGGAGGTGTGGTGCGCCTGCGGGGCCGATCCGGCACGGGTTCGATGATCTCGGTCTCGGGTGGGAGGGAATGGCGTGACCGCGACGATCCCGTTGCGGCGCCCGACGCGCGGCCGGTTCGCGTCGACGAGCCCGTTGCCGACCGGCGGGCGCGTGGTTCCTCGTCGGCGGTGGTGCGACTGGGGCGTTCGGTCGCGGGGCGACGACTGCGCCGTGGAGGGCTGGTCTTCGCCGCGGCGCCGACGGCCTCGGCGGCGGCGCCGTCCTCAGGCAGGTCGATGGCACTGGGTTCGGCGTCGGCGTCGGCGTCCGTGGCGATGTCACGCTTCGCCAGTGTCCCCAGATACCAGCGCACCATCCCGATCAGCAGGACCGCTGCCGAGGTGAAGAACATCAGCGGGAAGCGTTCGATCAGCGGATAACCGCAGTTGATCAGTGTGTCCTTGATGCCGGTGAAGGTGCTGCCGTGAAACACGAAGTAGGCGAACGGCACGGCGATGAACAGGATCAGCGGCGGCTGGATGACCGTCGTGAACAATCCGGATTGCCGGACGGCCAGAACGGCCAGAACGCAGCCCACGACATAGAAGCCGGCGAAGACGTAACTGAGCGCTCCGTTGCCCGTCCCGGCGTCGTAGGCGAACCCGACCGCAGCGAAGGTGGCTGCCAAGATCGTGGCCCCCCACCAGGGGATACCGGGCAAACGGGGCAGTACCGATCGATGGTCGGCGGCCACCGCCGACCGTCCGCGCAGTCCTGACACACGTCGACCGTACCGGCTGTGACCGAAAGTCGGCTGCCAGCACGCGCGGGCGCGCCCGGGCCCGACCCCTAGACTGTTCAATCCGTGGGCCTCAACCTTGGAATCGTCGGATTACCCAACGTCGGAAAGTCGACGTTGTTCAACGCGTTGACGCGCAATGACGTACTCGCCGCGAACTACCCGTTCGCCACCATCGAGCCGAACGTGGGAATGGTGGAACTGCCCGATTCCCGCCTGGCCCGTCTCGCGGAGATCCATTCGAGCGAGAAGATCCTGCCCGC
>NZ_JBEVLO010000091.1:0-6366 GCF_040509115.1 Mycobacterium sp.
AAGGTGACGTCGGTGCCCGCCTGCTTGGTGATCGACGCGTAGTGCGCCCACACGCCCGCGTAGCAGTCCGCCTGGAGTTCGGTGCGTACCCCGTTGCCCTCTTCACCGCCGGGGCCCTGCTGAGCGCGGCCAAGGACGCCCTGTAGGTCCTGAACGTGATGCCCGAACTCGTGGGCGACGACGTACTCCTGCGCCAACGGCCCGCCACTGGAGCCGAACTGCTGGACGAGCACGTCGAAGAAGGACGTGTCGAAGTAGGCGGTCTGGTCGCCAGGGCAGTAGAAGGGGCCGACCTCCGTGGTAGCCGGGCCGCACGCGGTCTGGACGCTACCGGTGAAGATGTTCACCTGCGGACGCGTGTAACCGTCCATCAATCCGGCCCACACGCCGTCCACCGAGTTCCCCGTGGCGATCACGCGGCACTGGACGATGTCGTTGGCGTCCTTGCCGGTCTTGCACTGGCTGGTGTCGAAGCCAGGTGTCTGGGCGCCCTGACTGTCGTACTGCCCGCCGCCGCCCTGCGGCAGCACGGTGCCGGGATCGACGCCGAGGAACAGGGCCACGACCACGATCAGGAGGCCACCGATGCCACCGCCGACCGCGATGCGTCCGCCGCCGCCGCCTCTGCCGCCGCTGGTCGACGTGGTGCTCGTGTCGATCTGCATACCTTCGTTGAAGGTCATCAATCACCCCATCCGTCGACGCCGCCGAAGGCTCGGCACCAGCCGGGTTCAGCTTCCCACACTACGATTCAGGCGTGGCCGCCCAGCACGAAACCGTAGAAGATCCGACCGTCGTGCGCACCACGAACGGCCTGCTGCGGGGCACCACCGAAGGCGGCGTGAACGTGTGGCGGGGCATCGCCTACGCCGAGCAACCCCTTGGGCAGCGCCGATTCCAGGCTCCGGCGCCGCTGCAGCCGTGGACCGGGGTGCGCGACGCCGTCGAGCATGGACCGCTGCCACCTCAGGGGCGGTCCTTCGTCGGTGGTGGCCGCGACGACCCGAAGATCCGCGACGAGGCCTGCCTCACACTCACCGTTTGGTCGCCGGACCCCGGAGCGGCGCGAATGGGCGCCGGCGCGAAGACCACGTTGAAGCCGGTGATGGTGTGGATTCCCGGCGGCGCGTTCGTCTACGGCGCGGGCCAGTTGCAGCTGTACAACGGGTCGCGGTTGGCCGCCAACGGCGACGTCGTCGTCGTGAACGTGACGTACCGGCTCGGCGTCTTCGGGGGATTCGAGCTCGGCGACCTCGGCGACGGATTCGACGACAACCTCTGTCTGCGTGATCAGGTCGCCGCACTCAGCTGGGTGCGTGACAACATAGCCGCCTTCGGCGGCGACCCGGACGGCATCACCGTCTTCGGCGAATCAGCCGGTGCCACATCGGTTTTGGCGCTATTGGCCAGCCCGCTCGCCGAGGGTCTGTTCACCAGGGCGATAGCCCAGAGCCCCGCTCTGCCGCTGATCGCCGACCGGGAGACGAGGGCCCGCCAGGCCCATAGGTTCGTCGAGCGGCTCGGGGTCGAGGTCGACGAACTCAAGTCGTTGCCGCAGCGGCGACTTCGGCGCGCCGCCGGCGGCCTGCAGGCCGAGAGCGTAACGAGCAGTCCCACACTGGCATACGGGCTGACCCACGGCGTGGACTCGCTGCCTCTGCACCCGATCGAAGCGGCTCGGCAGGGCCGGGTCTCGTCGATCCCGTTGATCGTCGGCACCAACAGCCACGAGGCGTCCATGTTCGCGTGGGGCAAGCCCCCGATGCTGCCGACCACCCAGCCGATGGTCGATGCGTACTTCGCCCGCACGGCCCCCCATGCGAAGGAGCGGGTGCTCGCCGCCTACCCCGGGTATCCCCGTCGCAGCGCGCTGGTCGCCATCGGGTCCGACGCGATGTTCTGCGCTCCCACTTGGGCATTCGCCGATGCCTACGCGGAGGCCGCCCCGACCTACGTGTACCGCTTCGAGCACGCGGCATGGAGCCTGCGGCTGCTCGGTCTCGGTGCGACGCACGGCAGCGAGATCGTGCACGTCCAACACAGCTACGGGTCCTATCTGGGGCGCAAGGTTCACCCGTTGGGCAGACGGGTGCAACCCGCCGTTGGCCGTCGCATGCAGCGCACCTGGCTGAACTTCGCGACGGCCGAATTGGGTTCCGAATGGCCGAGGTACGACGCCACGTCGCGCCGCACCCGGGTCATCAGGTCGACGCGCGACGACACCGTCGCCGACCCGGACGCCGTGCGGCGCTCGGCATGGGAGGGGTTGTACTGAGCCGAACTCGGACGTCGTCAGCTGCATCGCCTTCGAAGGCGGCGGCGTGGCTGCGGTGGCAGGCGCATACGTCGAAGTGCTTGCGGGTCAACGGCTTCGGTGCCGACGGTTCGGTTTTCGGGTGGGGCCTTCAGTAAAACGAAGCGGGGCACGAACGACGTTGCGACCGGGTCTTTGGACTAGCCCGGTCCGTCGCTGGCCGCAGCGAGCAGCGGCACCACCAGATCGCTGATCGGGGTTGGCAGCCCGTGCTCCCTACCCTTGCGCGCGACCACGCCGTTGCGGACGTCCCATTCCAGCGGCCTGCCCCGCTCACGGTCGGTGAGGATCGACGTCGTCAGATCCTCCGGTACCCCCGTGAACATGCCGAGGATCTCCTCGATCGCCGCGTCGGCGAGGGCGGCGCCCTCGGCCCGCGCCACGGCGAGGCACTCGGCGAGATATGCACGGGCCAGCGTGGCGACGTCGTCGCGGCGGAACATGCCGGACTTGCGGCCCGTCAGGACCATGAGGCCGGCGACGGCGTTGGTCAGCAGCTTGCGCCAGGCATCGTCGACGAAGTTGGGGTCGCACTCCACGGTGAGCGAGGGCCCACGAAGTACGGCGGCCAACCCTCGGGCGCCCTCGTCGTCGGGTAGCACCAGACGCACGGGGGTGCGCAGGCGCACCCAGCCCTCCGGGCTCGCCTCGGCCGAGAACCACACGGCGCACGGCACGACGGTCGAGTCGGGGCAGTGGGGGCCGACGCGTTCGACCTGCTCGACACCGTTCTGCATGACGCAGACGAGCGTGTCCTCGCCGCACAGTCGGGCCAACCAGGCGGCGCTCCCCACGGTCTGGGTGTCCTTCACGGCGAGCACGACGACATCGACGGGCCCGTCGACGGTGTCGGGATCGGTGCGTACCGGGCTGGGCAGGACGATTGGCTCGCCGCCGAGGATGCCCGCATCGGGTCTGAGTTCGGTGGACTCCCGGGGAGTACGCCCGCACACCACCACATCGTGGCCGGCCTCGTGCAGCAGCGCCGCGACGGTCGAGCCGATGGCCCCAGGACCCACCACTGCGATGGAGGTTGTCACTGCGCCAAATTACCGCTAGCACCACACCTCTACACTGTGTCAGTCCTCTCGTCAGGCCATTCCCAGGGAGTTTGTGTGTTGCGCAGTCATGCCGCCGGTTCGTTGCGGTCCACCGACGCAGGCCAGGAGGTCACGTTGGCCGGTTGGGTGGCCCGTCGGCGTGACCACGGCGGCGTCATCTTCATCGACCTGCGGGATGCCTCCGGCGATGGGGGTTCTCTCCCTCGGGGGGGAGACCGCCGCGACGCCGGAAATTGGCAGGGCGTGACACAGGTGGTGTTCCGCGACGCCGAGGTGCTCGCACAGGCGCACCGGCTGCGGGCCGAATTCTGTGTCTCCGTCACCGGAGTCGTCGAGAACCGGCCGGAGGGCAACGCCAACGCCGACATCGCCACCGGCGACATCGAGGTGAACGCGACCTCGTTGACGGTGCTCAGTGAATGCGCGCCACTACCCTTCCAGCTCGACGAGACCGCGGGCGAGGAAGCGCGGCTCAAGTACCGCTATCTCGACCTGCGCCGTGAGGGTCCGGGTCACGCGATCCGGTTGCGCTCCAAGGTCAACGCCGCGGCCCGCGGCGTGCTGGCCTCCCACGACTTCATCGAGATCGAGACGCCCACCCTGACCCGCTCGACACCCGAGGGTGCCCGCGACTTCCTGGTGCCCGCTCGCCTGCAGCCCGGCTCGTTCTACGCGCTGCCGCAGAGCCCGCAATTGTTCAAGCAGCTGTTGATGGTCGCTGGCATGGAGCGCTACTACCAGATTGCGCGCTGCTACCGCGACGAGGACTTCCGCGCCGACCGTCAGCCCGAGTTCACCCAGCTCGACATGGAGATGAGCTTCGTCGACGCCGACGACGTCATGGCAGTTTCCGAAGAGGTGCTCAAGGCGCTCTGGGCGCTCATCGGCTACGACCTGCCGACCCCGATCCCGCGCATCACCTACGGCGAGGCCATGCGGCGATTCGGCTCCGACAAGCCCGACCTGCGGTTCGGCGTCGAGTTGGTGGATTGCACGGAGTTCTTCTCCGACACCACGTTTCGGGTGTTCCAGGCGCCGCACGTCGGCGCGGTCGTCATGCCGGGCGGGGCGTCGCAGCCGCGGCGCACGCTCGACGGCTGGCAGGAGTTCGCCAAGCAGCGCGGCCACAAGGGGCTGGCGTACGTGCTGGTGGCCGAGGACGGCACTCTGGGCGGCCCGGTGGCCAAGAACCTGACCGACTCCGAACGCGACGGACTGGCCGGGCACGTCGGCGCCAGCCCGGGGGACTGCATCTTCTTCGCCGCCGGGCCGGTGAAGTCCGCGCGGGCACTGCTGGGCGCCACCCGCATCGAGATCGCCAAGCGACTCGACTTGATCGATCCGGCGGCGTGGGCGTTCACCTGGGTCGTCGACTGGCCGCTGTTCGAGGCCGCCGACGAGGCCACCGCCTCTGGCGACGTCGCCGTGGGGTCCGGTGCATGGACGGCGGTGCACCACGCCTTCACCTCGCCCAAGCCCGAGTCGGAGGCCACGTTCGACACCGACCCGGGAAGTGCACTGGCCAATGCCTACGACATCGTGTGCAACGGCAACGAGATCGGCGGCGGCTCGATCCGCATCCATCGCCGTGACGTGCAGGAGCGGGTATTCGCGATGATGGGAATCGACCACGACGAGGCGCAGGACAAGTTCGGATTCCTGTTGGACGCCTTCACCTTTGGTGCGCCGCCTCACGGCGGCATCGCCTTCGGTTGGGACCGCATCACCGCCCTGCTTGCCGGGTTGGACTCCATTCGCGAGGTCATCGCGTTCCCGAAGTCCGGTGGTGGCGTCGACCCACTGACCGATGCGCCTGCGCCGATCACGGCCCAGCAGCGCAAGGAATCTGGTATCGACGCCAAGCCGAAGGCCGCCGACTAGCCTCTGCGCGGGCTCGGCGTCCCGGCGATCACGAGCTTGGCGGCGCACTCGGCGAACTCCGTGACGAGCGAGCTCGGTTCGCCGGTGCGACGGACGAGCGCCACCTCGCTTGGCACGACGCCAAGGAGCGGGATGGTCATCAGTTCCGGCTGCAGGTCGGGCACCCGGCTGTCGGCGGGCACGATCAGCACCGCATCGTTCTCGGCGATGAAGTCGAACATCTCGGCCGCGTCGTCGAGGACGGGGCCGTCGGGTGCATCCCAACCGTCGGGCCGGGGGGCGGTGCGCCAGTAGCTGTCCCACACCGGGTCGCTCACCCGTGGCATGGTCTCGCCTGCGATGTCCTCGAGCTCGACGGCTTCCCTGCCCGCCAGCCGGTGTCGACGTGACAGCAGCAGCGCCCTCGGCTCGCGATACAGCAAGGTCACGTCGACGCCGTCGAGGGGGATCGGGAGGCGGGTGACCGCGACGTCGACGAGGTGGTCGAGGAGCGCCGGGTGGGCACCGTTCCATGCCAGATGCCGAACGTTGACCTCGGCGTCGGGACGCCGGCGACGCAGCTCGCGCACGGCGGCGGTCACCACGAGATTGGTGGTGTAGCCGACCGTGATTCGGCGCGGCGCGGCGGCGGCGCGGGTGTGCGTTGCGGCGCGTGCCGCGGCGGTGAGCAGGTCCTCGGCATGGGTGAGGAACACACGACCGGCGTCGGTCAGCCGACTGCCCTGCGGCGTTCGCTCGAGAAGCGTCGTGCCGAGCCGTCCTTCGAGTCCGCGGATCTGTCTGCTCAGGGAGGGTTGCGTGATGTGCAGTGCGGTGGCGGCCCGACCGAAATGGCCGTGTTCGGCGACGGCGACGAAGTAGCGCACCACGCGGAGGTCGAAGTCGATGGGTCGCGGCCCTCGATCGGAGCCGGCATCGGACATGCACACGACCCTAGCCACTGACGTGGGTTCATGCCCGTGAGGCATGACGACATGCACGACGGGCCTTGGACGCGACCAGCCGGTCCGGGGCACGGTGGACGGATGACCACCGGAGTATTGCTCACCCCCGACCGTTCCGCCGCACACGTCGTCGACGACGCCGTGGAGCAGGCGTCGATGGCGTTCG
>NZ_JBEVLO010000092.1:0-12223 GCF_040509115.1 Mycobacterium sp.
CGGCTGTCGGCCACGCTGGCGCCGATCACCGACATCGACCCCGAGCCCATGGCCGACGAGCTCACCGAACAGGTGCAGAAGGCCATCGACGGCAAGGGGCTCATCCCGTGACGGCCCCCACCGGGACGGCCGACTCCTCGCGCGAGCGGTCGTCGGGGCAGCGCGAGCGCTCGTCAGGGCAGGTTGATTCCTCGCGCAAGCGCTCGTCAGGCGCCAGCGATGACACCAAATCCGAGCGCCGCCTGGCGTTCTGGCTGATCAGCCCCGCGGTGCTGCTGATGCTGGCCGTGACGGCCTATCCGATCGTCTACGCCGTGTGGCTCAGCTTGCAGCGGTACAACCTCGCCGCGCCCGACGATACGAAGTTCATCTGGTTCGAGAACTACGCGACGATCCTCACCGACCGGTACTGGTGGACAGCGTTCGCGGTGACGCTCGCCATCACCGTCGTCTCGGTCGCCATCGAATTCGTCCTCGGGATGGCGCTGGCACTTGTCATGCACCGGACCATCTTCGGCAGGGGCGTGGTGCGGACGTCGGTGTTGATTCCGTACGGGATCGTCACCGTGGCCGCGTCCTACAGCTGGTACTACGCGTGGACCCCGGGCACCGGCTATCTCGCGAATCTCCTCCCGGAGGGCGCGGCGCCACTCACCGAACAACTTCCGTCGTTGGCCATCGTCGTGTTGGCCGAGGTGTGGAAGACCACCCCCTTCATGGCGCTGTTGCTCTTGGCGGGTCTCGCGTTGGTTCCGCAGGATCTGCTCAACGCCGCTCAGATGGACGGCGCGGGGGCGTGGAAGCGGTTGACGAGGGTGATTCTTCCGCTCATCAAGCCCGCGATTCTGGTGGCACTGCTGTTCCGCACCCTCGACGCCTTCCGCATCTTCGACAACATCTACGTGTTGACCGGTGGCGCCAATGACACCGGCTCGGTGTCGATCCTGGGGTACGACAACCTGTTCAAGGCCTTCAACCTCGGCCTGGGGTCGGCGATCAGCGTGTTGATCTTCCTGACCGTGGCGGTGATCGCGTTCATCTACATCAAGATCTTCGGGGCGTCGGCCCCGGGGGCGGACGAGGACCGGTCTCGATGAGGTGGTCCCAATGAGTGAGCGGGTGAGTCCCGGTCGGGCGACGGGCTGGACCGTCGTCAACGTCCTAGTGGTGCTCTACGCACTGTTCCCGGTGCTGTGGATTCTTTCGTTGTCGCTGAAGCCAACGTCAACGGTCAAGGACGGCAAGCTGATTCCGTCGCAGATCACGTTCGACAACTACAAGGGGATATTCAGCGGCGGCAACAACGGCGCCTTCACCTCCGCCCTGATCAACTCGATCGGCATCGGTTTGATCACCACCGTGATCGCCGTCGTGATCGGTGGCATGGCGGCGTACGCGATCGCCAGATTGACGTTTCCCGGCAAGCGCGCCCTGGTCGGCGTTGCCCTGCTGATCGCGATGTTCCCGCAGATCTCATTGGTGACCCCGATCTTCAACATCGAGCGTCGGATTGGCCTGTTCGACACGTGGCCGGGCCTCATCATCCCCTACATCACGTTCGCGTTGCCGCTGGCGATCTACACCATGTCGGCCTTCTTCAAGGAGATCCCTTGGGACTTGGAGAAGGCGGCAAAGATGGACGGCGCCACTCCGGGACAGGCCTTCCGCAAGGTGATCGCGCCGCTGGCGGCTCCTGGCATCGTCACGGCCGCCATCCTGGTGTTCATCTTCGCCTGGAACGACCTGCTGCTCGCCCTGGCGCTGACGGCGACCGAGCGGGCCATCACGGCTCCCGTGGCGATCGCGAACTTCACGGGCAGTTCGCAATTCGAAGAGCCGACGGGATCGATCGCGGCAGGCGCGATCGTCATCACCGTGCCGATCGTCATCTTCGTACTAGTCTTCCAACGACGGATCGTTGCCGGTCTGACGTCCGGTGCGGTGAAGGGATAGTTCATGGCCGAGATCGTGTTGGAAAACGTGACGAAGAGTTACGCCAACGGTGCCGAGGCCGTGAAGGACCTGTCGATCACCATCGAAGACGGCGAGTTCATCATCCTGGTGGGACCATCGGGATGCGGCAAGTCGACCACGCTCAACATGATCGCCGGGCTCGAGGACATCAGTTCCGGTGAGTTGCGGATCGGTGGCGACCGGGTCAACGAAAAGGCCGCCAAGGACCGCGACATCGCGATGGTGTTTCAGTCCTACGCCCTCTATCCGCACATGACCGTCCGGCAGAACATCGCGTTTCCGCTGACCCTGGCAAAGGTGAACAAGGCTGAGATCGCCACCAAGGTGGAGGATGCGGCCAAGGTCCTGGATCTGACGGAGCTGTTGGACCGCAAACCCGCCCAGCTGTCCGGTGGCCAGCGGCAGCGGGTCGCCATGGGGCGAGCGATCGTCCGAAACCCCAAGGCGTTCCTGATGGACGAGCCGCTGTCCAACCTCGACGCCAAGTTGCGCGTGCAGATGCGGTCCGAGATTGCGCGCCTGCAGGACCGGCTGGGCACCACCACGGTGTACGTCACCCACGACCAGACCGAGGCGATGACGCTGGGTGATCGGGTGGTCGTGATGTTGGGCGGGGTCGCGCAGCAGATCGGCACGCCCGACGAGCTCTACCATCGCCCCGTGAACCTGTTCGTGGCAGGCTTCATCGGGTCGCCGTCGATGAACTTCTTCCCGGCCTCGTTGACCGACGTCGGCGTGCGTCTGCCGTTCGGCGACATCACGTTGACCACCGAGGTCCACGAGATGTTGGCGCGGCATCCCAAGCCCGCCAACGTGATCGTCGGCATCCGGCCCGAGCACATCGACGACGCCGCCCTGATCGACGCCTACGCCAGGATCAGGGCACTTACGTTCGGGGTCACCGTCGACCTGGTGGAGTCGCTCGGCTCCGACAAGTACATCCACTTCCACACCGAGGGTGAAGGCGCGCGGGCCGCCCAGCTCGACGAGTTGGCCTTGGAATCCGGTGCAAGTGAAAACCAGTTCGTGGCAAGGGTTCCCGCCGAGACGAAGGCCGTGGCCGGGCAGACTGCCGAGTTGGCCTTCGACACGTCGAAGCTGACGCTGTTCGATGCCGACACCGGCCTGAACCTCTCGATCCCTCCCGTCGGGTGACCGACGTCCTGTCGGACGTTCGCGCGGGGCTGCGCGAGCACTTCGCTCGGACCGGAATCCGGGACGAGCCCGCCGCCGCGAGTGTGACGTTCCTGGGTGCCGAGACCATCGAGGTCCTCCGCTTCGGGCCCAGCGTCGGCGGTGTGTATCACTATGTTTCGCTTGGTTGTTCGCGTCATCCGATGCTCGACCCGACCTCGATGGTGATCGACTCGGCCGGCGGTCCGCGCGCCGAGATCGTCGTCACACAGCGTGGCGCGACGCCGACTGGTCTGGTCCGCTCGATCGCGGTGGTGGCCTCGACCCCCGCCGTGGAGGGGCTGGTACTCGTCCCCGACGCGCTCGTCGACCTCGAGACACCCCTTTGGGAGGGCGCACCGTTCACCGCGATGTTGTTGGGCGCCAGTGACATCGATGACATCGAGCTACCCGCGCCCTACGATCCCGTCGTCGTGCTGACGGCGACGCCGATCACCCCGACCGAGGCGGCATGGGTGCGGCTCAAGGGCGCGGACGCGATGAGGGAGGCGTGGCGGGTGGACGGGGTCGACGTCGACGATCCACGGCGGCGGGCCGCCAGTCCGACGTGAGCGGCGGGCCGCCAGTCCAACGTGAGCGGCGGGCCGCCAGTCCGACCTAGAGCCAGTGGTTGCGGCGGAAGGTGCGGTACAGCACCGTGCACACCGTGATCATGACCAGCAGCACCGCCGGATAACCCCATTCCTGGTGCAGCTCTGGCATGTAGTCGAAGTTCATGCCGTAGATGCCCGCGAGTGCCGTCGGCACGGCAGCGATCGCGACCCAGGCCGAGATCTTGCGCATGTCGAGGTTCTGCTGCATCGATACCTTGCCGACGGCGGCCTGAACAAGTGAGCTGAGCACCTCGTCGTACGCGGCGATCCGGTCGGAGGCCTGGGTGTTGTGGTCGAGCACGTCGCGCATGTAGCGGCGGACTTCCTTGGAGATCAGGTCGTTGTGGTCGGTGCCAAGCCGTTGCATGGCCAGGTTCAGAGGACCGACCGCGCGGCGCATTTCGACGACTTCGCGCTTGAGCATGTAGATGTGCTCGATGTCGGTGTCGCTGGTCGGGGAGAACACGTTCTCCTCCATCGCGTCGATGTCGGTCTCGACGAGATCGGTGACCTCGAGGTAGTGGTCGACGACGTGGTCGGCGATCGCATGCAGCACGGCGTACGGGCCAAGAGCGCAGTTGGCCGGGGTGCTGTCCATCCGCTTGCGTACCCCGGCCAGCCCGCCGTGGTCGCCGTGGCGGACGGTCACCACGAAGTCGGGTCCGACGAAGATCATGATCTCGCCCGTCTCGACGATCTCGCGGGCCTTGGCTACCGACTCGTGCTCGACGTACATGATGGTCTTGAGTACTAGGAAGAGTGTGTTGTCGTAGCGCTCTAGTTTGGGGCGCTGGTGGGCGTGCACGGCGTCCTCTGCCGCGAGCTCGTGCAAACCGAAGACGTCGGCGACGGCCTGCATCTGGTGTTCGTCGGGTTCGTGCAGACCGACCCAGACGAACGCCGAGGGGATGCCGTCCATCTGGAGCTCACGGACCTTGGCCAGGGCCGCCGCGTGCGTGTACTTGCCGGGGAGGCGGACGCCATCGGCGTACACGCCGCAGTCGATCATCGCCCGCGCGACGGGGACGTGGATCGAGTGAGCATCGGGATCGGGCAGCTTGCGGCCCGTAGGTCGCAGCATCGACGGTTGCAAGGCGCGGAATGACGGCACGAGTGACCTCCCCTCAGCGGGCGGAACAGCCCCTTTGGGCCCCGGAACGACCGCTCGTGATGGTACGCCCCGTGCCTGGCAGCGATCGGGTTCGGACCCGTCGAACCCGCCCATTTCGGCCGACGAGGTGACGTACGGTGGCCTGGTGTCCAACGGAATTGTGCGCACTCCTCAGGTCGTCATCGACGACGCCGCGATCTTCGACGCGCACGAGGGCGGCAAGCTCTCGGTCGCGCTCAAGTCGCCGCTGGACACCCAGCGGGCACTGTCCATCGCCTACACGCCCGGCGTCGCCCAGGTCAGTCGCGCCATCGCGGCCGACCACACGCTGGCCGCGAAGTACACCTGGGCCAACCGGCTGGTCGCCGTGATCAGCGACGGGACGGCGGTCCTCGGCCTCGGCGACATCGGTCCGGCGGCGTCGCTGCCCGTCATGGAGGGCAAGAGCGCGCTGTTCAAGACGTTCGGTGGGCTGGATTCCATCCCGATCGTGCTCGACACCAAGGATCCCGACGAGATCGTCGAGACCATCGTGCGGCTTCGTCCGACGTTCGGCGCGGTCAACCTGGAGGACATCTCCGCGCCGCGGTGTTTCGAGATCGAGCGCCGCGTCATCGAGGCCCTGGATTGCCCCGTCATGCACGACGACCAGCACGGCACGGCGATCGTCGTGCTCGGTGCGCTGCTCGGGGCCACCAAGGTGCTCGACCGCGACATGCACACGCTGCGCATCGTCATCTCGGGTGCGGGTGCCGCTGGGGTGGCCTGTGCCAACATCTTGCTGGCGGCGGGCATTCGCGACATCACGCTGCTGGACAGCAGGGGCATCGTGCACTCCGGGCGCGAGGATCTGAACCCGTTCAAGGCCGAGCTGGCTGCGAAGACCAACCCCGGCGCCAGGACGGGTGGCATCGCCGAGGCCATCGAGGGCGCGGACATGTTCCTCGGCCTCTCGGCGGGGGTGGTGCCCGAGGAGCTGATCGCCACGATGGCTCCCGGCGGCATCGTCTTCGCCCTGTCCAACCCCGACCCGGAGATCCACCCCGATGCGGCCCGCAAGCACGCCGCCGTCGTCGCGACGGGCCGCAGTGACTTCCCCAATCAGATCAACAACGTGCTGGCGTTTCCCGGGGTGTTCCGCGGCGCGCTGGACGCGGGCGCGCGACGCATCACCGAGGCGATGAAGGTGGCGGCCGCCGAGGCGATCTTCTCCGTCGTCGGCGACGATCTGGCCGTCGACCACATCGTGCCGAGCGCGTTGGACCCGCGGGTGGGTCCGGCGGTGGCCGCTGCGGTGGCGGCAGCATCGCAGGTGTGAGCGGCTTGATGGGAAGACGCCGAGTCGCGGCGTGCGCCGCCGCGCTGCTCGTCGCCGGTTGCGGGGCTGCCCCGCAAGCATCTTCGATCGCCGTCGGCGCCACCACCGACGGCGAATCGGCCTTGCTGGGTCACCTGTATGCCGCCGCGCTGCGTTCCTACGGGAGTCCGTCGCACGTCGAGCAGACGGAGGATCCCTTGATGGACTTGGACACCGGGGACGTCGAGGTGACGCCGGGGTTCACGGGGCGCTTGCTGGTGCGCTTCGATCCCGATGCGACGGCGCGGACGGGCAAACAGGTGTACCGAACGATGATCTCCACCCTGCCCGAGGGGATCGCCGCGGGTGACTACACCGAGTCGGCGCAGGACAGCCCGGCCCTGGCGGTCACCGATGCGACGGCACGCGCGTGGGACGGCCGTGACCTCGGGGATCTCGTCCGGCACTGCCGTGGCCTCGACGTCGGCGCTGTCGCGGGTGATCGCCGGCCGGCCAGGGTAGGGTCCTGCGAGCTGCCCACGGTGCGTGAGTTCGCCGATGCGGCAACGTTGTTCGCATCGCTGCGGGCGGGTGAGGTGAACGCCGCGTGGACGTCGACCGCGGCGCCGGACGTCCCAGACGGCGTGGTGGTGCTCGCCGACAAGTCGTCGCTGATCCGCGCGGAGAACGTGGTGCCGCTGTATCGGCGAAACGTGTTGGACGAGCGGCAGGTGTTGGCGCTCAACGAGATTGCCGGTGAACTCGACACCGGCTCGCTTGCCGACATGCTCCGCCAGGTCACCGAGGGCGCCGACCCCGGCGCGGTCGCGAGCGCGTGGTTGGACGCTCACCCGCTCGGCCACTAGCGCGAAATGCGGCGTCCAATCCGGGGATTGCGCGCCCGGCGAGACGTCAGTGTGCGTTGGGTAGCGCCCTGGCGATGAAGGAGGAGAACAGCCGCTGGTAGCCCGATCCGGTGATCCGGACGAGGACGTCGAGCACCTTGGCGTCGGCGCCGACGAGCACGCGGGCCTTGTTCTTGCGAACGGCCTCGAGGATGATCTTGGCGGCCTTCTCCGGCGTCGTGCTGGCCAGCTTCTTGTCGAAGGTCTTGGCCAGCTCCGTGGTGTCGACGCCGTCGGCGGCGGTCATGTTGCGCGCGATCGCCGTCTTGATGCCACCGGGGTGGACCGTGGTGACCTTGACGGGGCGCTTGGCTGCGATCATCTCCTGGCGCAGCGCCTCGGTGAAGCCGCGGACCGCAAACTTGGCGGCGTTGTACGCGGCCTGGCCGGGCACGGCGAAGATGCCGAAGAGGCTGGAGACGTTGACGACGTGGCCGTCGCCGGACTCGATGAGGTGGGGCAGGAAGGCCTTGGTGCCGTTGACGACGCCCCAGAAGTCGACGTCCATCACGCGTTCGATGTTCTTGTAGGAGCTGACCTCGACGTCCCCGGTATAGGCGATGCCTGCGTTGTTGTAGATCTGGTTGATCTTGCCGAAGTGCGCCTTGACCGCGTCGGCGTACAGCTCGAACGCCTCGCGCTCGGTGACGTCGAGGCGGTCCGCCTTGACCGGAGCGCCGATCGCCTTGAGGCGCTCCTCGGTGATGGCGAGGCCCTCCATGTCGACGTCGCTGATGGCCACCTTGGCGCCCGACCGTGCCAGTTCGACGGCCAGGGCCTGCCCGATGCCCGATCCCGCTCCCGTGACGACGGCGACTTTCCCGGCGAAGCCCTCCATTGACATTCTCCTGTTGTTCGACGCGTGTTGAGTTGACGACCAGGTTAGCCGATACCGCGGGTACCGGCTTCATGGGGTTGCTGGACACGCCGCGGGTCGTCTCCCGCGCCGATTGCCGCAGGCATGGCGCGGCCTGCCAACCCCACCCGAGGGATCACCGACGAGGTAACGGTTGGCCACGCCGGCGCGAAGGACATCTCATGAAGCGCATCCGCACCGCGACCGTCGCGTCACTGGCCGTCTCCGTCGGCGTCATGGGCGCCGCAGCCTCGCTGGCCGCGCCTGCCCAGGCAGACTCCGGCTCCGACCCGTTCCTCGGCGCACTCAGCTCGGCGGGCCTCGGTGGCATCGACCCGGCGACGGCTACCGCGGTCGGCCAGTCGGTGTGCCCGATGCTGTCGGAGCCGGGGCAGCAAGTGGCGAACGTGGCGGCGGGGGTTTCCGACGCGCTCGGCAGGCCGCTGGGGCCCGCGACGATGTTCACCGGGATTGCCATCTCGATGTTCTGCCCCGGCGCGGTAGCTTCGTTGGCCAACGGCCAGACGCCGATCCCACTGGGCATGCTGGGCATCTGAGCGGTCGGTGCAGACTCCTCGGCGCCGAACACCGAAGAGTCTGCTCGAACCTTAGGGCGCGAACGCCTCGTCGATGATCTCCTGCTGCTCGACGGCGTGCACCTTCGACGAACCCGACGACGGTGCTGACATCGCGCGTCGCGAAATCCGCTTGATGCCGGTCAGCTTGTCGGGCAGCTGTTCCGGCATCGTCAGCCCGAACGTCGGCCACGCACCCTGGTTGGCAGGCTCTTCCTGCACCCAGAAGAACTGATTGGCATTCGGGTACTCGTCGAGCGTGACGCCGAGGCGGCGGTTCGGCAACGGGTAGAGCTGCTCGACCCTGACGATGGCGACGTCGTCGCGCTTGTCCTTGGCCTTGCGGGCCGCCAGGTCGTAGTAGATCTTGCCGCTGGTCAGCAGGATCCGCTTGACCTTGCTGCGGTCGCCTTCGCCGTCGGTGTAGGTCGGCTCCTCCATGATCGAGCGGAACTTCTGCTCGGTGAAGTCGCGGATGTCGCTGACGGCGGCCTTGTTGCGCAGCATCGACTTCGGCGTGAAGACGATGAGGGGGCGCTGAATGCCGTCGAGAGCGTGCCTGCGCAGGAGGTGGAAGTAGTTCGCCGGGGTCGATGGCATCGCGACGGTCATCGAGCCCTCGGCGCACACCTGAAGGAACCGCTCGATGCGACCCGAGGTGTGATCGGGGCCCTGACCTTCGTGACCGTGCGGCAGCAGCAACACGACGTCGGACAGCTGGCCCCACTTGGCCTCACCGGAGCTGATGAACTCGTCGATGATCGTCTGGGCGCCGTTGACGAAGTCGCCGAACTGCGCCTCCCACAACACCATCGCGTCCTGGTTGCCCACCGAGTAGCCGTACTCGAAGCCGACGGCTGCGTACTCGGACAACGCCGAGTCGTAGACCATCAACTTTCCACCTGTCGGCGTGCCGTCCTCGTCGAGCGTCAGCAGCTCCAGCGGGGTGAACTCCGCTCCGGTCTTGCGATCGATGATGACTGCGTGCCGCTGCGTGAACGTGCCGCGGCGGGTGTCCTGACCCGTGAACCGGACCAGCTTGCCCTCGGAGACCAGCGTGCCGACCGCCAGTAGCTCGCCGAAGGCCCAGTCCACCTTGCCCTCGTAGGCCATCTCGCGGCGCTTCTCCAGCACCGGCTTGACGCGGGGGTGCACGGTGAAGTCCTCGGGGAACGCCAAGTGGGCGTCGCCGATGCGGGCGAGCAGCGACTTGTCCACTGCGGTACTGAGTTTCGCGGGCAGTATCTGGTCGGACTCCACCGATTCGCTGGGTTCGATGTCGTGCTTCTCCAGATCGCGGACCTCGTTGAACACGCGCTCGAGTTGGCCCTGGTAGTCGCGCAGGGCGTCCTCGGCCTCCTTGATCGAGATGTCACCGCGGCCGATCAGGGCCTCGGTGTAGGTCTTGCGGACACCGCGCTTGGTGTCGATGACGTCGTACATTCCCGGCTGGGTCATCGACGGGTCGTCACCCTCGTTGTGCCCGCGGCGGCGGTAGCACAGCATGTCGATGATGACGTCCTTCTTGAACTTCTGCCGGAAGTCGACGGCGAGCCGGGCCACCCAGGAGGCAGCTTCGGGATCGTCACCGTTGACGTGGAAGATCGGTGCGCCAACCATTTTCGCGACGTCGGTGCAGTACTCCGAGGATCGCGAGTCCAGCGGCGAGGTGGTGAAGCCGATCTGGTTGTTGACGATGATGTGGATGGTGCCGCCCGTGCGGTAGCCGCGCAGAAGCGCGAGGTTCAGCGTCTCGGCCACCACGCCCTGCCCGGCGAACGCCGCGTCGCCGTGCAGCATCAGCGGCACGACGGAGAAGCCGTCGGGACCGTCGCCCTTGTCCAGGAGGTCCTGCTTGGCGCGCACCAGGCCTTCGAGCACCGGGTCGACGGCCTCGAGGTGGGACGGGTTGGCCACCAGCGACACGTCGATGTCGTTGTCACCGAACATCTGCAGGTAGTTTCCACCCGCACCGAGGTGGTACTTCACGTCACCGGAACCGTGCGCCTGACTCGGGTTCAGGTTGCCCTCGAACTCGCTGAAGATCTGCGAGTACGGCTTGCCGACGATGTTGGCCAGCACGTTGAGCCGACCGCGGTGCGGCATGCCGATGACGACCTCGTCGAGGTTGTGCTCGGCGGCCTGATCGAGGACGGCGTCCATCATCGGGATGACGGTCTCGGCACCCTCAAGCGAGAATCGTTTCTGGCCAACGTATTTGGTCTGCAGGAAGGTCTCGAAGGCTTCCGCGGCGTTGAGCTTGCTCAGGATGTACTTCTGCTCGGCGACGGTCGGCTTGTCGTGTTTGACCTCGACGCGCTCCTGAATCCAGCGCTGCTGTTCGGGTTCCAGGATGTGGGTGTACTCGACCCCGACGTGGCGGCAGTACGCGTCGCGCAGTACCGACAGCACGTCGCGTAGCTTCTTGTACTGAGCGCCGGCGAACCCGTCGACCTTGAACTCGCGGTCCAGATCCCACAGCGTCAGCCCGTGGGTCAGCACGTCGAGATCGGGGTGGCTGCGGAAGCGGGTCTTGTCCAGCCGCAGCGGGTCGATGTCGGCCATCAGGTGGCCGCGATTGCGGTATGCCGCAATCAGTTCGATGATGCGGGCGTTCTTGTCGAAGATCGAGTCGGGGTTGTCGGTGCGCCACCGCACTGGCTCGTACGGGATGCCCAGTTCGCGGAAGATCTCGTCGAAGAAGTCGTCGGACAGCAGGAGTTGGTGGATGGTGCGCAGGAAGTCGCCGGACTCAGCGCCCTGGATGATGCGGTGGTCGTAGGTCGAGGTCAGGGTGATCAGCTTGCCGAGACCCATCTCGGCGATGCGCTCCTCGCTGGCGCCCTGGAACTCGGCCGGGTACTCCATGGCGCCCGCGCCGACGATCGCGCCCTGGCCGCTCATCAGGCGCGGCACCGAGTGCACGGTGCCGATGGTGCCGGGGTTGGTCAGCGAGATGGTGACGCCTGCGAAGTCCTCGGCGGTCAGTTTGCCGTCGCGAGCCCGGCGCACGATGTCCTCGTATGCCGCGATGAACTGGCCGAACTGCATGGTCTCGCAACGCTTGATCGCTGCGACGACGAGCTGCCGCTTGCCGTCCTTGCCCTGCAGGTCGATGGCCAGGCCCAGGTTCGTGTGGGCCGGGGTGACGACGTTCGGCTTCCCTTCGAGTTCGGCGAAGTGCCGGTTCATGTTGGGGAAGCTCTTGACGGCCTGCACGATCGCGTAACCCAGGAGGTGGGTGAAGCTGATCTTGCCGCCCCGGGTGCGCTTGAGGTGGTTGTTGATGACGACGCGGTTGTCGATCATCAGCTTGGCGGGGATGGCCCGCACGCTGGTGGCGGTCGGCACGTCCAGGGACGCGTTCATGTTCTTGACGACGGCCGCGGCGGCGCCGCGCAGCACCGCTACCTCGTCGCCGTCGGCGGCAGGTGCGGGCGCCTTCGGCTTGGGCGATTCGGTCTTGGCGGGCTCGGTCTTGGCGGGTGCGGCCTTCGCCGATTCGGCCTTGGCGGGCTCTTTCGTGGGCTTGGGCGATTCGGACGTGGCCGGCTCGGCTACCGCGGGCTTGGGAGCCGTCGCGGTCGCTGACTTCGACGCGGCGTGCCCGTTGCTGCTTGCGGCACCGGACGTCGCCGTCTCGTTGGCCGGTTCAGGGGAGTAGTCGACGAGAAACTCGTGCCAACTCGGGTCGACGGAGGAGGGATCCTCGCGAAAC
>NZ_JBEVLO010000093.1:0-2736 GCF_040509115.1 Mycobacterium sp.
ATGTCGTTGGGCTTGATGTAACCATTCTGAATATGCGACCACAGTCGCGGCCACTGCCTTTTCACGGGGCACTGGTTGGTGTGAATGGTGAGGCCCTTGTTCATGGCATCGCCGAATTTCACCGCACTGAACAGCGGCCCGTACGCACCGATCACCGAGACGGTCCCGCCCTTGCGGACTGAATCGATCGCCCAGTTGAGAGCGACCGGGGATCCGCCCTGCAACTTGAATTTCGACGCGGTCACGTGTCGCAGGAGGTTACCGTCCGCTTCCGCACCGACCGCGTCGATCGCCACGTCGGCACCTAGGAAATCGGTGGCGGCCTTCATCTCCACCACGATGTCGTCGTATTCGCCGAAGTTGTAGGTTTCAGCATTCGCAAAACTGCGTGCCTTCTCCAACCGGTACTCCAGGTGGTCGATCACGATGACGCGGCTGGCCCCCATGAACCACGAACATTTCGCCGCGTACAGACCGACCGGTCCTGCACCGAAGACGATGACCGAGTCTCCTTCGACGATGTCACCGAGCTGAGCGCCGAAGTACCCCGTTGCCAGCGCGTCGGTACACAGCAACGCATCTTCGTCGTCCATCCACTCAGGGATCACCGCGGGACCGACGTCCGCGAACGGCACCCGCACGAACTCGGCCTGGGCGCCATCGTAACCACCACACGTATGCGAGTAGCCGTAGATTCCGCCCACTGCGGTGGCGTTCGGATTCACGTTGTGGCAGTTGGAGTAGAGGCCCCTCGCGCAGAAATAGCAGGATCCGCAATAGATGTTGAACGGCACCATCACTCGGTCGCCCGGCTTGACATTCTGCACGGACGAACCGACTTTCTCCACGACCCCGATGAACTCGTGTCCAAAGGTGTGGCCGACACGGGTATCCGGCATCAGGCCGTGGTAGAGGTGCAGGTCGGATCCGCAGATCGCTGCCAACTTCACTCGCACGATCGCATCATTTGGATGCTCGATCGCCGGAATGTCCTTTTCTTCGACGCGGACTTTGTAGGGGCCGCGGTACGTCATGGCCTTCATGGTTCCTCCTTCGGGTGGATGGAGCTACCCTGCGCATCTAGCCGGAAACTGCCTGCGGTAGCCGAAAGACCAACGCTATCCGGCCTTTTGGCACGAACGGTGTCCGGGCACACCCGTCACCCCGCGCCGATTCTGTGCTGACAGATCGATGACCGCGCGAGCACGAGACACAGCGCGTCAGAGCTTGTTGGCGAGAACGTCGAGATTGCTGATGTCCGGTGGGGAGGCAAAGAGCTCGTCGGCTCTCTCCGCCAGGGCTTTTCCCACGGTGCCGCCGAGATGCGCCTCGCGGGCCGCCTCGTCTGGGAAGGCATCGATGATGCCAAACGTCGACGGGCCGAACCGAACGGCGAACCATGGCTTCGTGTCGGGTTCCTGCTCGACGAGCGGTAATGCCGAGAGAAGAAATTCCTCGACTGCGCCTTCTTTACCGGGTTTGGCCTCGAGCCGTACCAGCAATGCCTTAGTCGCCACGGTTGATCTTCCTTCTCGGTGGGGGATGACCGGATGAGCGGAAAGCCCAGCCGCAGTGTTGAGGTGTCCCATCACTTCGTGATCACTCTGCCCATCGGATGGAGTCGCGGCATCGTCCCGGCAGACCGAAAACTCTTCTCCGGATGGATGTCGGGGGACGATGCCGTAGACCGATTCGCCACCCGGCTAGAGAGCCCAGCGAGACGGACGGCAACGTCACCGTCCCGATGCGTGCGCCGGAGACTGGGCGAACGCGTCGACGATGGCGTTGCAGAACGTGGGCAGGTCGTCGGGTGACCGACTGGAGATCAGATTCCCGTCGATGACGACCTCTTCGTCCACGACGGTGGCACCCGCATTGCGTAGGTCGGTACGTGCGCTTGGATACGACGTCAGTGTCCGGCCCTTAACCACGCCGGCCTCCACCAGCGTCCACGGACCATGGCAGATCGTAGCCACTGGCTTTCCCGAGTCCACGAAGGCACGCACGAACGAGACAGCGGTTTCATCGATGCGGAGCTTGTCGGGATTGACGGTCCCGCCGGGCAGCAATAAGGCGTCGTAGTCGTCGACTGATGCGTCGCCGACCACCCGGTCGACGGTGAACGTACCCGCCGATTCGAGGTCGTTGTTGCGCGCCTGAATCTCGCCTGTCTTCAGTGACAATAGTTCGGTCTCCCCGCCGGCGTCGTGCACCGCTTGGCGCGGGGTCTCCAACTCGACGCGTTCCACGCCGTCTGCAGCGAGGATCGCGACCCTCTTGCCTTGCAATGTATTCGCCATCGCGAATTCCTTCCCTCGGGACGTATGCCGCAGGCTCGGCCGTCAATTGCGTTGATGTGGGTACGCCTGCTCAACCCCAATGCTCGGCGTTCGAGCCGCCGATCTCCTGGTCCCGCCGGCGTGAAGGTGCGGTCGAAATTTCATCCCGGTGTATCAGTCTGGCGCCAAGTGCATTTGCCGACAGGTGCTTTCGGGCGTTGATCGCCATCGCCACCCTCGCGTGGCCATCAGTTTCCGCCCATTTTGGGTAATGCCCGCGGCTTGTACTGATAGGGCGAACTCGGCGCCGAAGATTCGGCCTGCCAGCCCAGTCCCTGGCCTGCCTCGGCATCGCAGACTACGAGGAGACACGCACGAACCAGAACGGCACTAGAGAATGGGGAGATCCCAGTATGAAAGCAGTTGTGTACGACGGACCGCGCGACGTCGTCGTCAA
>NZ_JBEVLO010000094.1:0-7043 GCF_040509115.1 Mycobacterium sp.
GCTCATCGAGTCGACTGGCCTTCGAGGCGCGGCCGGATCGCGGCCAGTTCTTGGCGGATCCGGTCACTGTCGGCGTGCGGGTACCACCCGTCGTCGAAGCGCCTGGCCAGCAGGGATGCGTCTCTGAAATCGCGTGCCTGCCGACGCATCGACGCGATCGCCCGGGATATCCAGTTTCGTTCCATGTTTCGATGATCTGCCCGAAGTGGCTTGCCTTTCAATATCCAGTTGGTGAATACTGGCTCGAATGGTGGCACCGATGCTGTCCCGCAAGCTCGATCCCGACCGATTGGCCCGCGAATTGGGCAACTGGCGGACCGCGAATGGCTCCGGCCCCGTGTACCGCGGTCTTGCCGACGGCATCCGGATGTTGATCGTCGACGGCAGGTTGCCGATCGGCGCCCAGTTGCCCAGCGAGCGGGTGCTTGCCGAGTCCCTCCGGGTGTCGCGCACCACAGTGACGACGGCCTACGCCCAGCTCGGCGAGGATGGCTATCTGCAGTCGCGGCCCGGCGCCCGCAGTACCACCGCGCTACCCGCCCCCTCCGCTCCCCTCGTCCGCTCTCTCGACACCGAGATGCCTGGCGCGGCGACGATCAACCTCGCCGCCGCCGCGCTTCCCGCCCCGTCCTCCGACGTCCTGGCCGCGTACACGGAGGCCGCCCAACGCATGACGCCGTACCTCGACACCCCCGGCCTGGAGATGTCGGGCATTGCTCCGCTGCGCGAAGCGATCGCCACGCGGTACTGCGAGCGAGGCCTCCCGACCACCCCGGACGAAGTCATGGTCACGACGGGCGCCCTGCAGGCGATCGGACTCATCATCGCCACGTTCATCCAGCCAGGTGACCGAATCTTGGTGGAGCAGCCCAGTTTTCACGGTGCACTAGCGGCGATTGCGGCAGCTGGCGCCCGCGCCGTGCCCGTGGCGCTGAATCCCGAAGCCGCCGACGACGCCTGGGATCTCGAGGCGCTGAACTTTGCGGTGCGCCAGCTCGCGCCGAACCTGGCCTACCTGATGCCCGACTGTCACAACCCCACCGGTCTGACCCTGCCCGCCGAGGCACGGATCCGGCTGGCGCACATCATCGCCGACACCAGGACCAGAACGATCGTCGACGAGACGATGGTCGACGTCTGGCTCGACGAACCGGTCCCACCGCCGCTGGCGTCGGTGATGACGACGCGCCACGATCTGGTGCTCACCGTCGGCTCGATGTCCAAGTCGTTCTGGGGCGGCCTGCGGATCGGGTGGATCCGGGCCGAGCGGTCTGCCCTGGCGACCGTTGAGGCGGTCCGCCCGTCGATCGACCTGGGCACGCCGATCCTCGAGCAGCTGGCCGCGGCAAGGCTTCTCGCCTCGGCAGACAGCGTGCTGCCGGGCCGCAGACAGTTGATCCGCGAGCGCCGGTCCCTGATGACGGCGCTGCTCGCCCACCATCTTCCGGACTGGGAGCCGCTGCCGGCGCCTGGACAGCCCGTCAGCGGGCTGGCGCTGTGGGTGCGGCTACCCGCTCCGATGAGTTCGGCGCTGTCTGCGGCCGCCTCCCGACTCGGCGTCGAGATACCCCCAGGCCCGCGGTTCGGTGTCGACGGCACGTTGGAGCGCTACATCAGGGTGCCGTATACGCTGCCCGAGGACCAGTTGCCCTACGCCGTCGAACTCCTGGCCCGCGCATGGCACAACGTCACCGGATCCTTGAACGGGCAGCGCGGCGCAGTCGTCGTCTGACGCCCCTAGTGCGGGTCAGACGTCGGGGATGTCGACGCGCCGCAGCGTGCCGTCGACCGCGTCGGCGGCCTCGATCTCGCCCCGCGTGACGCCGAGGATGAACAACACCGTGTCGAGATACGGATGGCTCAGTGAGGCGTCGGCAACCTCCCGAAGAGCGGGCTTGGCGTTGAACGCCACGCCCAGCCCGGCCGCTGCCAGCATGTCGATGTCGTTGGCGCCGTCGCCCACGGCGACGGTCTGCTCCATCGGAACCCCGGCCTGTTGCGCAAAGTCCCTCAGCGCCTTCGCCTTTCCCGGCCGGTCGACGACGTCACCCACCACCCTGCCGGTCAGCTTGCCGTCGACGATCTCCAGTTCGTTGGCCGCGACGAAGTCCATCATCAGCTCGTGGGCCAGCGGTTCGATCACCTGACGGAAGCCACCGGAGACGATGCCGCAGTGGAAGCCCAAGCGGCGCAACGTTCGTATCGTCGTCCTGGCGCCCGGGGTGAGCTCGATCTGGTCGGCGACGTCGTCGAGCACCTCGGCGGGCAGGCCCGCCAGCGTCGCGACCCGCTTGTGCAGTGACTCCGCGAAGTCGAGCTCACCACGCATCGCGGCCTCGGTGACCTCCGCGACGGCGGCCAGCGCGCCCGCCCGCTCGGCCAGCATCTCGATCACCTCACCCTGAATCAGGGTCGAGTCGACGTCGAACACGATGAGCCGCTTGGCCCGTCGCGACAAGCTGTAGTCCTCCAGCGCGATGTCGACGCTCTCCGCGACGGCCACGCGCGCCAACGCGGTCTGCAATTGGCTGTAGGCCGCGCCTGGCGGCACCGACACGCGCAGCTCGAGTCCGGTCACCGGGTAGTCCGAGACCCCACGGATGGTGTCGATGTTGACGCCCAGCGCGGCAACCTCCTTGGCCACCACGCCGAATGCCTCGGCGGTGATGGGACGGCCCAGTACGACGATCGTGTGCGTGGACGGTTCCCGGAGGACCGGAAGGTCGTCACTGCGCTCGACCGTCACGTCGAGGCCGATGTCCCAAATGGCCTTCTGCACCTCGTCGCGCAGCGCTCCACCGCTCATCACGTCGATGGGTCCGGCGACGAGCACGGCCAGCGTCAGGCGCTTGCGTACGACGACCTGTTCGACGTTGAGGAGTTCGACCTCGTGCCGCGCGAGTACCTCGAAGAGCGCCGACGTGACACCTGGCTGATCGCGCCCGGTGACCGTGATCAGCAGGCTCGAAGTAGACCTATCCACGCCGTTGCGTCGCCTACCGTCAGGTACGCACTTGGGCGTCGTCACGTTCGGTGACGTCGCCACCCGACGGGTGTGGTCCGCCACCGATGTGGGCCTCGGCCCGCATCCGCTCGACCATGTGCGGGTAGTGCAGCTCGAAAGCTGGTCGCTCCGAACGGATCCGAGGAAGCTCGGTGAAGTTGTGCCGCGGCGGCGGGCAACTGGTCGCCCACTCCAGGGAGTTGCCGTAGCCCCACGGATCGTCCACCACCACCGGCTCGCCGTAGCGCCAGCTCTTGAACACGTTCCACACGAACGGGATCGTCGAGATGCCAAGGATGAACGCACCGATGGTCGAGACCACGTTCAGCGTGGTGAACCCGTCGCTGGGCAGGTAATCGGCGTAGCGGCGGGGCATGCCCTCGTCACCGACCCAGTGCTGCACCAGGAACGTGGTGTGGAAGCCGATGAACGTCAGCCAGAAGTGCAGCTTGCCCAGCCGCTCGTCGAGCAATCGGCCCGTCATCTTGGGGAACCAGAAGTAGATGCCCGCGTAGGTGGCGAACACGATGGTGCCGAAGAGCACGTAGTGGAAGTGCGCGATGACGAAGTAGCTGTCGGTGACGTGGAAGTCCAACGGCGGGCTGGCCAGCAGCACGCCGGACAGGCCACCGAGCAGGAACGTGACCAGGAAGCCGACCGAGAACAGCATCGGCGTCTCGAACGTCAACTGGCCCTTCCACATCGTGCCTATCCAGTTGAAGAACTTGATGCCCGTCGGCACGGCGATGAGGAACGTCATGAACGAGAAGAAGGGCAGCAGCACCGCGCCGGTGGCGTACATGTGGTGGGCCCAGACCGCCACCGACAGGGCGGCGATGGCGAGCGTCGCGTAGATCAGGGTGGTGTAGCCGAAGATCGGCTTGCGGCTGAACACCGGGAAGATCTCGCTGACGATGCCGAAGAACGGCAGCGCGATGATGTACACCTCGGGGTGCCCGAAGAACCAGAACAGGTGCTGCCACAACAGCACCCCGCCGTTGGCCGGGTCGTAGACGTGCGCGCCGAGATGGCGGTCGGCGGCGAGACCGAACAGCGCGGCGGTCAGCAGCGGGAACGCCAACAGCACCAGGATCGACGTCACCAGGATGTTCCAGGTGAAGATCGGCATCCGGAACATCGTCATGCCGGGGGCGCGCATGCAGACCACGGTGGTGATCATGTTCACGCCACCGAGGATGGTGCCAAGACCACCGACGGCCAGGCCCATGATCCACAGGTCACCGCCCGCGCCGGGTGAGTGGATGGCGTCGGTCAGCGGTGAGTAGGCGGTCCAGCCGAAGTCAGCGGCGCCGCCGGGGGTGACGAAACCGCCGATCGCAATGAGGGCGCCGAAGAGGAACAGCCAGAAGGAGAACGCGTTGAGCCGCGGGAACGCCACGTCGGGGGCACCGATCTGCAGCGGCAGCACCAGGTTCGCGAAGCCGAACACGATGGGCGTCGCGTAGAACAGCAGCATCACCGTGCCGTGCATGGTGAACAGCTGGTTGTACTGCTCGTTGCTCAGGAACTGCAGCCCCGGCAGCGCGAGTTCGGCGCGCATGAACAGCGCCATCAAGCCGCCGATGAAGAAGAAGATGAAGCACGCGACGCAGTACATGATGCCGATCAACTTGTGATCGGTGGTCGTCACCAGCTTGTAGATCAGGTTGCCCTTGGGACCCATCCGCGCCGGGAACGGACGGCGTGCCTCGAGTTCTCCGATTGGGGGCGCTTCGGCTACCAACAGGTCCTCCAAAAGTTCGTCGGGAGCAATCCCGCTGGGCCTCGAGATGCTCGGGCGCAATCTTATCCCCCGCAGCCCCCGGTGGCGTCGTGGGTCCTACAAACCGTCGTAATTGGCAGGAACCTCTCGGTTGACGTGGTCTGACCGGCCCGGGAGCGCCGTTACGCCCCGACGAATTGGTACCGTCGCGGCGTGTTGCCATGCAAAGCGCGGGTCGGCCCGATCGTGTCGGGTGCCGCCGTCGCCACCGCGCTGATCGTGACCTCGATCAGCGGCTGTGGCGGGTCGACGGGGCCGTCGACGCCGAATGCGGCGAACTCGGTGATCACCAGCACCACTCGAATCGCGGGTGCCGGCGTCCTGGGAAACGAGCGCAGGCCCGACGAGTCCTGCGCCGCGGATCCCGCACCGCTCGACGACGGCCCCGAGACCCGCGAGGTCCGCCACGAGGCGGGTGTCACCCGGGTGCCCGCGGACCCGCAGCGCATCGTGGTGCTCTCCGGCGACCAGCTCGACGCGCTCTGCGCACTGGGACTGCAGACGCGGATCGTGGCGGCCGCGCTACCCGACGGTTCGTCGACCCAGCCGTCGTATCTGGGCACCGTCGTCCACGACCTCCCGGCCGCCGGTAGCCGCAGCGCCCCCGACCTGGCAGCGATCGAGGCCGCCAAGCCCGATCTGATCCTCGGCTCGCAGGGGCTGACGCCGGAGTCCTACGGCGCCCTGACGGCGATCGCACCGACCGTGTTCACCGGCCCGCCCGGGCCGGGCTGGCAAGAGACGGTACGGACCGTCGGGGAGGCGACCGGCCGCGGCGGCGCTGCGAACCAACTGATCGACGACTTCAACTCCGATGCCGACAAGACCGGCATCCAGAACGATGCGACCCACTACCAAGCCTCGATAGTGCAGTTGACCGAGAACACCATGAGAGTCTTTGGCATCGACGACTTTCCGGCCAGCGTCCTCGGTGCCGTCGGCGTCGACCGGCCCGCCACGCAGCGCTTCAAGGACAAACCCTACGAAGAGATCGGGACGACGGACCTCTCGACGTCGACCGACTTCTCGGCCGCCGACGGCGACATCCTCTATCTCTCGTTCGACTCGTCTGCGGCCAAGGACAACGCCGCCGAGGTGCTCGAGAGCGACGCCTGGAAGAAGTTGTCGGCCACCCGCGACAACCGCGTCTTCGTCGTGAACAACGAGGTGTGGCAGACGGGCGAGGGCATCGTGGCGGCCCGCGGGATGCTCGCCGACCTGCGCTACGTGAACGCGCCGATCAACTAGCGTCTGCGTCGCGTTGCACGTGGCCGGAGTCGTTCGCTACGGGCGGACGGGCTTCGCCGCGACGCTCCGCGCCCCCTGGCTCTAGCCTGGTAGTTACCGGAGTTTGGGACTAATCCGACAGAGGACGAAGTTGGCACCACCGGGGGCGCAATGCAGCGCCCATTTCATGCCCTTGCCAAAGCTCAGGCGAGGGTTCGCATGACAAGACGACAAGAGGGTACGTAGAGAAGATGACCACTACCGTTAATGCCATCGCCGCCACGTCGGCCACCGAGCCACTCGCCAAGACCACCATCGAACGCCGCGACGTCGGCCCGCACGACGTCGCCTTCGACATCAAATTCGCGGGCATCTGTCACAGCGACATCCACACCGTCAAGGCCGAATGGGGCCAGCCCGAATACCCGGTCGTCGCGGGCCACGAGATCGCCGGCGTCGTCACCGAGGTCGGCTCCGAGGTCACCAAGTACAAGGTCGGCGACCACGTCGGCGTCGGCTGCTTCGTCGACTCCTGCCGTGAGTGCGACAACTGCAAGGCCGGACTGCAGCAGTACTGCACCGGGCCGGGCGGCATGGTCGGTACCTACAACGCCACCGAGCGCGACGGCACCCCGACCTACGGCGGCTACAGCCAGGCCATCGTCGTCGACGAGAACTACGTTCTGCGCATCCCGGACAGCATCCCGTTGGACAAGGCCGCTCCCCTGCTGTGCGCAGGCATCACCCTGTTCTCCCCGCTGCACCACTGGGGCGCGGGACCCGGCAAGAAGGTCGCCATCGTCGGACTCGGAGGTCTCGGCCACATGGGTGTCAAGATCGCGCACGCGATGGGCGCCGAGGTGACGGTCCTGAGCCAGTCGCTCAAGAAGATGGAGGACGGCCTGCGCCTCGGCGCGGACGAGTACTACGCGACCAGCGACCCCGACACGTTCACCAAGCTGGCGGGCAAGTTCGACTTGATCGTCAACACCGTGTCGGCGACTCTCGACCTCGCCGCCTACATGGGCC
>NZ_JBEVLO010000095.1:0-69089 GCF_040509115.1 Mycobacterium sp.
CCCGTCGCCTGCGCCGGGGGCGGTACCACCGCTCGATCGACAGGATAGCTCGAAAGGAACATGCATGGACGCCGAGCCCTCCAACGACCCCGAGCCCTCCAACGCCGCCGAGAACTCCCGCCCCGTCGTCGAAATGCGGGACATCAGCATTGGATTCCCCGGTGTGAAGGCCTTGGACGGCGTCGACTTCCGGTTGCTGGCAGGCGAAGTGCACTCTCTGATGGGGGAGAACGGCGCCGGAAAGTCCACCCTGATCAAGGCGCTCACCGGGGTGTACGGCATCGACTCGGGATCGATCGTCGTCGACGGTTCGCCGCAGTCGTTCGCAGGGCCGCGGCAGTCCCAGGACGCCGGCATCAGCACCGTGTACCAGGAAGTCAACCTCTGCCCGAATCTGACGGTCGGCGAGAACATCTTGTTGGGTCGCGAGCCGCGCCGGTGGGGCCGCATCGACTACCGCCGACTCAATCGCAAGGCCCGCGAACTCCTGAGCGAGCTGGAATTGACCATCGACCCCAGGTCTCAACTCGGGTCCCATCCCATTGCCATCCAACAGTTGGTGGCGATCGCGCGGGCCACCGCCGTCAGTGCCAGAGTGCTGATTCTCGACGAGCCCACGTCCAGCCTCGACGCCGACGAGGTGGCCGAACTCTTCCGGGTCATCCGGCGGCTGCGTGACGCGGGCACGGCGATCCTGTTCGTGTCGCACTTCCTGGATCAGGTCTACGCGATCTCGGACCGAATCACGGTGCTGCGCAACGGCCAACTCGTCGGTGAGTACCTGACTGCCGCGCTGCCAAGGGTCGAACTGGTATCCGCGATGCTGGGAAGGCAGCTCGATGCGCTCGACGAGGTGGCCGACAGCGCGGCAATGGCCACCGCCGTGCAGTCCGACCACCCGTTGGTCCGCATCGACGAGTTCGGCAGGACGCCTGCCGTGCAACCGGTCACGCTGGACATCCGGCGGGGCGACATCCTCGGGCTGGCCGGGTTGCTCGGCTCGGGGCGTACCGAGCTGGCGCGCTTGCTGTTTGGGGCCGACCGCGCCACCAGTGGTCGCCTGGAGGTCAACGGCAAGACGACGACGCTGCGCACCCCACGAACCGCCATCGCTCACCGGTTCGCCTTCACCTCCGAGGACCGCAAGGACGAAGGTGTCGTCGGCGATCTCAGCGTGCGCGACAACCTGGTGCTGGCATTGCAGGCCCGCCGCGGGTTCGCGCGTCCGCTCTCGGCCAAGACCAAGGACGCGCTGGTGACCAAGTACATGGAGGCGCTCGACATTCGGCCGCGGCGGCCGGAAACGTTGTTGAAGAACCTCAGCGGAGGCAATCAGCAGAAGGTCCTGCTGGCCCGCTGGATGATCACCGAGCCCGAGCTGTTCATCCTCGACGAGCCCACCCGTGGCATCGACGTCGGCGCCAAGACCCAGATCCAGAAGCTCGTCACCGAACTCGCCAGGGACGGCGTCGCCGTCGTGTTCATCTCCGCCGAACTCGACGAAGTCACCCGCATCTGCAACCGGATCGCCGTGATGCGCGACCGCCGCAACGTGGCCCTGCTCGACTCCGCCGACTACGAGAACAACCTGACCACGCTGATCGCCGGGAGCTCGTCATGATCAAGAGGCTCGCCGCCACGCCGCTCATCTGGCCGGTCATCGCGCTGCTGGCACTGCTCGCCCTCAACGCCTATCTGACTCCCGGCTTCACTAGCATCCGCGTCCAGGACGGTCACCTCTACGGCAGCCTCATCGACATTCTGCGCAACGGCGCCCCCACGCTGCTGGTCGCCCTCGGCATGACACTCGTAATCGCCTCGCGCGGAATCGATTTGTCGGTCGGCGCCGTCGTGGCGATCTCCGGCGCCCTGGCGTGTGCGCACATCGGGTCGTCGGAGGACCCCGCGGGCGTCGGTACCGTCCTGACGGCCATGGCGATCGCACTCGCCGTGTCCGCCGTGCTCGGGTTGTGGAACGGCACGCTGGTCTCGATCTTGGGAATCCAACCGATCATCGCCACCCTGGTGCTGATGACGGCGGGACGGGGCATCGCGCTGTTCATCACCGAGGGCCAGATCATCACGGTGAGCAGCCCTCCGTTCAAGGTGCTCGGCGCGGGCTACTTCCTGGGGCTGCCGGTCGCCATCCTGGTCAGCCTCGCCGTGTTCGTCGTGGTGGGGCTGCTCACCCGTCGGACCGCGCTCGGCATGCTCTTGGAGGCCGTCGGCATCAACCCCGAGGCCAGTCGGCTCGCCGGGGTGCGCAGCCGCACCATCGTCTTCGCCGTGTACGTGTTCTGTGGTCTGTGCGCGGGTATCGCGGGCCTGATGATCGCGTCCAACATCTCGGCTGCCGATGCCAACAACGCCGGCCTGTGGATCGAGATGGACGCGATACTCGCCGTTGTCATCGGCGGAACCTCGCTTCTCGGCGGTCGCTACAGCCTCACGGGCACGGTGCTGGGCGCCCTGATCATCCAGGCGCTGACCACCACCGTCTACACCGTCGGCATCCGGCCCGAGATCACGCTGGTCTTCAAATCGTTGGTGGTGGTGTTGGTGGTCCTGATGCAGTCGGCCAAGTTCCGGGCGTTGTTCACGTCCTGGCGCCGACGACCCGGGCGCCGCCAGGTGGGTCCCACCGCTCGACCCACGCCGGTCACCAGCGCCGGGCCGGCCGTAGCCGACGTCACCCCCGACCACGACGACACGAAGGTGCGCCAGCCATGACGCCGACCATCGAGCATGCTCCGCCGCCGGTTGCACCCGGGACATCCACCGGGGCAAGGATTCTCGACGTGCTGCGGCGACATGCGCGAGGACGCTTCGTCGGCCCGGTGGCCACCCTGGTGCTTTTCGTCGTGATGTTCGCGGGCGTTCTCGGTCGATACGAGTTCGCCAGCCCGTCGCAGGTCTTTCTCAACCTGTTCGTCGACAACGCCTATCTCATCGTGCTCGCCGTCGGCATGACGTTCGTAATCCTCACCGGTGGAATCGATCTGAGTGTCGGGTCGGTGGTAGCGCTGTCGACCGTGCTGCTGGCCAAGACTCTGCAGCTGGGGTGGCCGGCGCCGCTCGCCCTGGCGACCGTGATGATCGTGGGCCCGCTGCTGGGGTTGTTGATGGGCACGATCATCGAGTACTTCGACGTGCAGCCATTCGTCGCGACGCTGGCGGGCATGTTCCTGGCCCGCGGGATGTGCTACGTGATCAGCGTCGACTCGCTGCCGATCAACGATCCGTTGCTCAGGACCCTCGGCCTGCAGTACATCTACCTGTACGACGACAAGTTCATTCGGTGGCCGGTGATCATCGCGTTGATCGTCGTCGTGGTCGCGATGTACGTCCTGCACCTCACCCGGTTCGGCAAGACCGTCTACGCCGTCGGCGGCAACCGCCACTCGGCGCAGCTGATGGGTCTGAAGGCCGGCGGCGCCCGGGTGTCGGTGTACGTCATCAGCGGGTTCTGCGCGTCCCTGGCGGGGATTCTGTTGGCCACCCAGAAGTTGTCGGGCTACAGCCTGAACGGAATCGGTCTCGAGCTCGACGCGATCGCTGCCGCCGTCATCGGTGGCGTGATCCTCGCCGGAGGCGTGGGGTTCGTCGCGGGCGCGGTACTCGGCGTACTGGTACTCGGCACCATCGAAACCTTCGTCACCGCGGAGAACCTCGACTCCTACTGGACCCGCATCATGACGGGTGGACTCCTGCTGGTGTTCGTACTGGTCCAGCGCGTGCTGGTGAGAAAGCCCAAATGAGCCGCAACGATAATGGCTTCATGACGCGCAAGCCGGTAATGGCCGACGTAGCCCGACTCGCCGGGGTGTCGCACCAGACGGTGTCACGGGTGATCAACGGATCCAACAGCATTCGTCCCGCCACGCGGGAGCGCGTCGAACATGCCATCGCCCAGTTGGGGTACCGGCCCAACACCGCAGCGCGGGCGCTGGTGACCAACCGCTCCGGGATCATCGGCATCATCGGCAGCAACACCGCCCAGTACGGACCTTCGAGCATCCAGCGGTCGGTCGAGGAGGCGGCCCGCGAGGCGGGGTTCTTCTCCAGCACGGTGACGTTGGCGTCGGTCACCCACCAGGAGATACGCGGTGCCCTCGACCACCTGTCCAGACTGGCGGTGGAGGCGATCGTCATGATCGCCGCCCAGCAGGACGCACTGACCGCCGTCAGGACCGAGGACTTCGGTGTCCCGGTGATCGTCGTCGAGGGCGATCTGTCCGGAACGGGATCGTCGGTCGGCGTCGATCAGGTCGGGGGTGCCCGCCGGGCCACCCAGCATCTGATCGACCTGGGGCACACCGCGATCGCCCACGTCAGTGGACCGCAGAACTGGCCGGAGGCGACCGCGCGCACCAAGGGTTACGTCGACGCCATGCTCGCGGCCAGGCTCCTTCCCCGTCCCGAGTACCACGGTGACTGGAGCGCGGCCTGCGGCTACCAGATCGGTGGCCAACTCGCCGCCCAGGACGAGATCACCGCCGTCTTCGTCGCCAACGATCAGATGGCGATCGGCATCCTGCACGCCCTCGCCGAAGCTGGCCGACGCGTGCCCGACGACGTGAGCGTGGTCGGATTCGACGACATCCCCGAGGCGGGGTACCTCATTCCCGCGCTCACCACGGTCCGTCAGGACTTCGCGACCGTCGGCAACCAGGCCATTGCGCTGGTCACCGCACAGCTGTCGGGCACCGAGGTGAAGACTGCGCTATTGCCCGCCGACCTGGTGGTGCGCGCCAGCACCGCCGCGCCGCGCGAAAGGGGTTGATCGACGCCATGTCTCAGCGGATTCTCGACGTCGATGGCATCCTCTTCGACAGTGACGGCGTCCTCGTCGACTCCCACGAGGCTGCCGCCCGCGCATGGAACACCTGGGCCAGCACGTGGTCCCCGGGTTTCGACTTCCACCGCGACGCCCAGCACGGTCGCAGGATGGCGGACGTGGTGGCCGACCTGGTCGGCGAACCCCACGCCGCCCACGCGGCGCAACTCCTCGGCGAGATGGAAATCGAACTCGGAACGCAGGTTCCGCCGATGCCGGGTGCCGTCGAACTGCTGTCGTCTAGCCCCGCGGGTCGCTGGGCGGTCGTCACCTCCGGTGGACGCGCCATGGCATCGGCCCGGCTGGTGTCCGCCGGCCTACCCGCACCCGGCGTGTTGATCTCGGCCGACGACGTGTCGGCGGGCAAACCGGCGCCCGACCCCTACCTTGCTGGCGCTCGTTCACTCGGGCTCGAACCGGAGTCGTGCGTCGTATTCGAGGACGCGCACCTCGGCATCGTGTCGGCACGCGCCGCGGGGGTGAAATACGTTGTCGGCGTTGGCCCTCAGACCATCGGTGACGACGTCGACGTCAGCGTCGCCGACCTGCGCGGCATCACGTTCGACGGCTACCACCTGAGCATCCCCGCATCGGCGGTCCTCGTCGGCCCATGAGGGTGGTCGTCCACGACCAGTACGAACTGACACTTCGGGATTCGGGTCGATCGGCCCGCGCGGTGGTCGGCGTCGTGGGCGATCGGATACGACGACGGCCGCCGGTGGTAACCGGCGGCCGCCATCGGTCTGGAGCTACCGCCCGCCCCTGCGCCTGTTGTAGACGTCGAACCCGACGGCGGCGAGCAGCACCAGGCCCTTGATCACCTGTTGGACGTCGCTTCCGATCCCGAGGATCGACATGCCGTTGTTGAGCACGCCGAGCACCAGTCCACCGACGATGGCGCCGACGACGGTGCCGACACCTCCGCTGGACGATGCGCCGCCGATGAACGCCGCGGCGATCGCCTCCAGCTCGAAGTTGACCCCGGCCTGCGGTGTCGCGGAGTTCAGCCGGGCGGCGAACAGCAATCCGGCGACCGCGGCGAGCATGCCCATGTTGACGAAGACCATCAGCGTTACCCAGCGGTTCCGGATGCCGGAGAGACTGGCGGCCGCGGCGTTGCCGCCTACTGCGTAGACCTGACGGCCGAACACGCTGTTGCGCATCAGGAATGCGTAGACCAACGTCAGCACCACCAGGATGATCCCGACGATCGGAACGCCGCGGTAGCTGGCCAGCAATAGGGTCACCGCCCCGAGTGCGACGACGATCCCCGCGCACTTCGCCACGAAGACGGGTGCCGCCGAAACCTGCTGCCCGTAGCGGGTCTGGGAGCGTCTCCGGCGGATCTGCACGATCACCGCAGCCACCATGATGACGGCACCGAGGATCACCGTCGGCCAGTGGTAGAGCGCATCGGCGCCCCACTCGGGCAAGAACCCGCTGCTGACCTGTTCGAGTCCGGCGGGCATCGGGGCGATCGACTGCCCCTCGAGGAGGTACTGGGTGGCGCCGCGGAATACCAGCATGCCCGCCAGCGTGACGATGAACGACGGTATCCCCACGAAGGCGATCCAAAACCCGTGCCACGCACCGATCAATGCACCCAGCGCCACGCACAACACCACGGCCAGCAGCCAGGGCACGTCATTGCGGACCATCAGGACACCCGACATGGCCCCGATGAAACCCGCCACCGAGCCCACCGAGAGATCGATGTGGCCGTTGATGATCACGATGACCATCCCGATGGCCAGGACCAGGATGTAGCCGTTCTGCTGAATGATGTTGGTGACGTTGAGCGGCTTCAGGAGAATGCCGCCGGTCCAGATCTGGAACAGCACCACGATGGCCAGCAGCGCAACGACCATGCCGGACTGGCGGACATGGGACATCAGGAAGGTGGACAGCCGTTGCCGCAGACCTGGGGGCGTCGGCGGGTGGGGGGCACCGCGATGCGGCGCCTTGGGGTTCGGCGATGGCTGTTCGACGGTGGCGGTCACTCAGGCACGCCCTTTCATCATGTACCGCATGAGGGTCTCCTGCGTTGCGTCTTCACGGGCCACCTCACCGGTGAGCTTGCCCTGGGCCAAGGTGTAGATCCGATCGCACAGCCCCAGGAGCTCGGGCAGTTCCGACGAGATGACGATGACGGCCTTCCCGCGGGCGGCGAGTTCGTTGATGATGGTGTAGATCTCGTATTTCGCGCCGACGTCGATGCCGCGGGTCGGCTCGTCGAGGATCAGTACGTCGGGGTCGGTGAAGAGCCACTTGCTCAGGACTACCTTCTGCTGGTTGCCGCCAGAGAGCTTGCCCGTCACCACCGAGGCCGACGCCGACTTGATGCCCATCGACGAGCGGAACCGCTCGCCGACACTGGCTTCTTCGTGATGGTCGATCACCGACCGTCTGCTGACCTTCGAGAGCGAGGCCAGCGAGATGCTCTGCGCGATGGTGTCCATCAGGTTCAGGCCGAGTTGCTTGCGGTCCTCGGTGGCGTAGGCGATCCCGTTGCTGATGGCCTCGGAGACGGTCTTGGTACTGATCTCCTTCTCGCCCTTGAAGACCCGACCCTCGACGTACCTACCGTAGGTGCGTCCGAAGACGCTCATGGCGAGCTCGGTGCGGCCTGCGCCCATCAGTCCGGCGATGCCGACGATCTCACCCGCGCGTACGTTGAGCGAGACGTCGTCGACGACCCTGCGATGTTGATCGATGGGATGCAGCACGCTCCAGTTGGCCACCGCGAACGCAACGTCGCCGATGTCGTGGTTCTCGCGGGGCGGGAAGCGGTGGGTCAGATCGCGTCCGACCATCCCTCGGACGATGCGATCCTCGTTGAGTTGGTCGTCGACGGCGATCGTCTCGATCGTGCGGCCGTCCCGCAGGATGGTGATCGAGTCGGCCACCTCCATCACCTCGTTGAGCTTGTGGGAGATGATGATCGAGGTGATGCCGTGGGTGCGCAGGTCGGCGATCAGACCGAGCAGGTGACGACTGTCCGAATCGTTCAGTGCGGCAGTGGGTTCGTCGAGGATCAGCAGCCGGACGTCCTTGGCCAGGGCCTTGGCGATCTCGACGAGTTGCTGCTTGCCCACTCCGATGTCGGCGACCCGGGTCTGGGGGCTCTCGTGCAATCCGACTCGGTCCAGCAGGGCCTGTGCCTCGGTGAGGGTCTTGTCCCAGTCGATCACCCCGTACCGGTTGATCTCGTTGCCGAGGAAGACGTTCTCGGCGATGGAGAGATACGGCACCAACGCGAGCTCCTGATGAATGATCGCAATGCCACATCGCTCGCTGGACCGAATGTCCTTGAACTCGCAGAGGTCGCCGTCGAAGAGGATCTCGCCGTCGTAGCTCCCGTGCGGGTAGACGCCACTGAGGATCTTCATCAACGTCGACTTGCCTGCGCCGTTCTCCCCGCAGATGGCGTGGATCTCACCGGTGGGCACCGTCAGGTCGACGTCCGAAAGCGCCTTGACGCCGGGGAATTCCTTGGTGATGCCCCGCATTTCGAGAAGGGTTGACGTCGTTGCGCTCACTGCACCTGCTCTTCGGTGTAGTACCCCGAGTCGATCAGTGCCTTCTGGTAGTTGGACTTGTCGACGCTGACCGGCTGCAGCAGGTACGACGGCACGACCTTGACGCCGTTGTCGTAGGTGTCGGTGTCGTTGACCTCCGGGGTGCCACCGGTGATGACGGCGTTGGCCTCCTGGACCGCGGCCTTGGCCAGTTCGCGGGTGTCCTTGAAGACGGTCTGCGTCTGCTCCCCGGCCACGATCGACTTGACCGAGGCCAGCTCGGCATCCTGACCCGTCACGATCGGCAGCGGCTTGGCGGCGTTTCCGTAGCCGGCACTCTTCAGTGCGGAGATGACGCCGCGGGAGATGCCGTCGTACGGCGAGAGCACGGCGTCGACGCGGGCGGTGGTGTACGCCTGGCTGAGCAGGTTGTCCATCCGGGACTGCGCCAGTCCGCCGTCCCAGCGCAGGGTGGCGATCTGATCGAAGGAGGTCTGTCCGCTCTTGACGACGAGCTTGCCGCTGTCGAGGTAGGGCTGCAGCACGCTCATGGCGCCGTCGAAGAAGAACGTCGCGTTGTTGTCGTCGGGTGAGCCGGCAAACAGCTCGATGTTGAACGGACCCTTTCCGTTGGCCACTCCGAGCGTGTCGACGATGTACTGAGCCTGCAGCACACCGACTTTGAAGTTGTCGAACGTCGCGTAGTAGTCGACGTTGGGCGTTCCCTTGATCAATCTGTCGTAGCTGATCACCGGAATCTTGAGGTCCGCGGCGTGCTGCAGCGTATTGGTCAGCGACGACCCGTCGATCGGCGCTATGACCAGGAGTTTGACGCCCTTGGTGATCATGTTCTCGATCTGCGACACCTGGTTCTGGACGACGTCGTCGCCGTACTGGAGATCGGTGTCGTAGCCCAGTGCCTTGAATTGGTCGACCATGTTCTGTCCGTCGGCGACCCAGCGCTCCGACGACTTGGTCGGCATGGCGATCCCGATGGTGCCCTTCGCGTCGCCGCCATCACCACCGCCCCCTGCGGAGTCGGTCGACCGTCCGCAGCCGGCCAACACCAGCGCGG
The DNA here is from genome assembly GCF_040509115.1 of Mycobacterium sp. Lineage (GTDB taxonomy): Bacteria > Actinomycetota > Actinomycetes > Mycobacteriales > Mycobacteriaceae > Mycobacterium. The sequence goes on from NZ_JBEVLO010000095.1 coordinate 9,431, forward strand.
TCAATAGGAACAGCAGAGCGGTGAGACGGGTGAACTTCCGCATCGAAACCTCCTCGGTGAATGGCGCACGCTCGACGGGCTCCGCGGCGACGGTGGTCCTCGTCGGCAGCACGGATGTGAGCGTTAACATGACGGCTTCAGTATGTGAGGCGGCTCACTATCTTGTCAATCAGGTCTGCGGCGACATCACCCAAAGAGGTTCCTGAACAGGTTGATAGCCGACCGATCACTTTTCGATCCAGATGGCGTGGCCCCCGTGGGCCGCAGCGCCGCCGACCGATCTCATCTGTCGTTGTGAGCATTAACATTCAGGCGCCAGCAATGCGCTGGCGGACCGCTCCGGTCGCACGCCACGCCACCTCCGGCCGCGAGATCAGCCCGGTGACGGCCGCCCGTGGGGCCCGCGTCGAGCGTAGGAAGACCCGGCGATGGCAAGGCAGGGGTGGGCATACGCTGATGCCGACGCAGATTCGACCGGTGCCCAGACGAGGAGCAGACGAATGAAGTCCACCCTGTTGTCCCGACGCGACCTCGACTTCCTGCTGTACGAATGGCTCCGAGTGGAGGACCTGACGAAGCGGGACCGGTTCGCCGAACACTCCCGCGAGACGTTCGACGGCGTTCTCGACCTCAGCGAGGAGTTGGCCGAGAAGTACTTCGCCCCGCACAACAAGAAGAGTGACGCCAACGAGCCCACCTTCGACGGCACCCGCGTCACCGTCATCGCCGAGGTCAAGGAGGCGATCGATGCGTTCGCGCAGGCCGACCTCATCGGCGCCAGCATGGACGAGTCCCTCGGCGGCGCCCAGCTGCCAGCGTGCGTGGCGCAGGCCGGATTCGCGTACGTCTCGGCGGCCAACGTCAGCACGTCTGGCTATCTGATGCTCACGGTCGCCAATGCCAATCTCATCGCCAAGTTCGGCGACGACGAGCAGATCGAGGCATTCGTCAAGCCGATGCTCGCCGGGCGGTTCACCGGAACGATGGCGCTCTCGGAGACACAGGCCGGTTCGTCTCTCGCTGACATCCTCACCCGAGCCGAACCCCGCGATGACGGTACCTACCGCCTGTTCGGTTCGAAGATGTGGATCTCGGGCGCCGAACACGAACTCAGCGACAACATCGTGAACCTGGTGCTGGCCAAGATCCCCGGTGGGCCGCCGGGCACCAAGGGCATCTCGCTATTCATCGTGCCGAAGTACCTCAGCGGCCCAGATGGCGCCAATGGCCCCGTCGGCGAACGCAACGACGTCACCCTGGCGGGGCTGAATCACAAGATGGGGCAACGGGGAATCACCAACACCGTGCTCAACTTCGGGGAGGGCGTCCACTCGCCGGGCGGTGAGGCGGGTGCCGTCGGCTATCTGGTCGGCGAGCCACACCGCGGTCTGACGTACATGTTCCACATGATGAACGAGGCCCGACTCGCGGTGGGGATGGGTGCGGTGTCACTCGGCTACACCGGGTACCTCAAGTCCGTCGCATATGCCCGCGAGCGGCCGCAGGGCAGGTTGGTCAAGGACCCGTCGACGCCGCAGGTGCCAATCGTCGAGCATACCGACGTCAAGCGGATGCTGTTGGCGCAGAAGGCCTACGTCGAGGGCGGTCTGGCGCTGGCACTGTATTGCACCAGGCTCATCGACCTGCAGCGCTGCCCGGAATCCGCGGAAGAGGCCGAGTACGTCACCCATCTGCTCGACATCCTGGTGCCCGTCGCGAAGAGTTGGCCGTCGCAGTGGTGTCTCGAGGCCAACAGCCTGGCGATCCAGGTGCACGGCGGCTACGGATACACCCGAGAATACGACGTCGAGCAGCATTACCGGGACAACCGGCTGAACCCGATCCACGAAGGTACTCACGGCATCCAGAGCCTCGATCTGCTGGGCCGCAAGGTCACTCAACACGGCGGGGCCAGCCTCGTCGAGCTGGGCAAGGCCGTCGCCGCGACGGTCGAACAGGCCACCGCCGACGAGTCCGCAGCCCTTGCCGCTCAACTGGATTCGTCGTTCCAACGGCTCGTCGAGGTGACCGCCGCGATGTTCGCCACCGGTGACGTCGAGGCGGCCTTGGCCAACAGCGCCATCTACCTGGAAGCCTTCGGACACATCGTGATGGCCTGGATCTGGCTCGAGCAGTACCTGGTCGCCGAGGGCCAGTCGGGGGACTTCTACGACGGCAAGCGGCAGGCGGCCCGCTATTTCTTCCGCTACGAATTGCCCAGGACTGCACCGCAACTCGACCTGCTGGCCGGTCTGGACCGGACGACGATGGAGATGCGTGACGCCTGGTTCTAGCCCCTCCGCGATTTCGGCGCGCTCCCGTTCGCTCAGTGAACGTTTACGCGCCCAAATCACTAGTCGAAGTCGATGATCTGCCGCACCGCGTGGCCGTCGGCGAGTTGATCCATCCCCTCGTTGATCTGATCCAGCCCGATCGTCGCCGACACCAGCGACTCCACCGGAAGTCGACCCGCCCGCCACATCGCCACGAAGCGGGGGATGTCCCTGGCTGGCACGGCCGATCCGAGATAGCTGCCGATGAGCGACCGCCCCTCGGCCACGAAACCCAAGGGCGACAATGTGATCCGCGCGTCGGGATGGGGGAGGCCGACCGTCACGGTGCGACCGCCTGGCGCGGTGAGCGCGATGGCCGTCTCCAGCGCCGCGGGATGCCCCGCCGCCTCGATGACGATCCGCGCCTTGAGGCCGCCGCTCTGCTCCGGTGTGACGGCGGCGTGCGCGCCGAGCTCGGTCGCCCGCGCGAGCTTGTCGGGCAGCTGGTCGACCGCGATCACCTCGACGTCGTCGTGCGCCAATGCCGTGAGAAGCGCCGCCATGCCAACGCCGCCCATGCCAACCACGGCGACGGTGTCACCCGGCCGCGGTTGTCCCGCGTTGAGCACCGCACCTCCGCCGGTCAGCACCGCGCATCCCAGCAGCGATGCCACGACGGGCGGGACGTCGTCGTCCACCGCCACCACCGATCGACGGTCGACGACGGCGTGGGTGGCGAACGCCGAGACGCCGAGGTGGTGCAGGACCGGACCGCCGTCGGTGGACAGGCGCGTCCCACCCGCCAGCAGGACTCCCTCGCCGTTCGCCGCGCTTCCCGGAATGCATGGGGCCAACCCATCGGTGGCGCAGGCCGAGCACTCGCCGCAGCGAGGCAGGAACGTCATCACGATGCGCTGCCCGACGGCGACGTCGTCCACCCCGGCGCCGACCCGTTCGACGATGCCTGCCGCCTCGTGCCCCAGCAGCATCGGCACCGGCCTGACGCGAGAGCCGTTCACCACGGACAGATCCGAGTGGCACAGCCCGGCGGCTTCGATGCGGACCAGGAGCTCGCCGTCGCCGGGCGGCTCGAGCTCGAGGTCGACGATCGTCAGCGGCTTGGATTCGGCGTAGCGGGGCGGTGCCCCAATACGGTCGAGGACGGCTCCACGGATCTTCACACGACCAGCTTGCCAGTGCCTGGCCTGGAAGACTTGCCCGATGACCATCGACGAACGGAAGCTGACCTCCCTCGACTTCCCCGTGCACTGGCCGGTGCTCACGCGGTGGGCCGACAACGACATGTTCGGCCACCTCAACAACGCCGTTTACTACGAGCTGTTCGACACGGCGATCAACGCCTGGATCAACACCACCACCGGCGTCGACCCCGTCACCGCGCCGTGGCTGGGCGTCGTCGCGGAGTCGGGCTGCCGGTTCTTCGCCGAGCTGCAGTTCCCCGATCCGCTGGTCGTCGGACTGGCCGTGACCCGGCTGGGGAACAGCAGTGTCACCTACCGACTGTCGATGTTCAACGGTGTCGAGCCGTCCCAGGATGACGGGTCTCCGGTCGCCGCGGTGGGGCATTGGGTGCACGTCTACGTCGACAGGACCACGCGGCGGCCGGTCCCGATCCCCGACGCCGTCCGCACACTGCTGACGACCGCGCGCGCCACCGAGCGTTACTGATTCTCGTCGAGCCACTCGGCGATCGCGGCTACCGCGTCGCGGAAGAAGATCCGGTACGAGCGATCCGCCACGTAGCCGAGGTGAGGGGTGGCCAGCACGTTGGCCATCGTGCGAAACGGATGATCGACGGGCAATGGTTCGGTGCCGAACACGTCCAGCGCCGCACCTGCGATGGCACCGGTGCGAAGGGCGTCGAGCAGCGCCTCCTCGTCGACGATCGGTCCGCGTGACGTATTCACCAGCAGGGCGGTCGGTTTCATCGCATCGAGTTCGGCAACGCCGATCAACCCGCGGGATCGGTCACTGAGCTTGAGGTGAATGGACAGCACGTCGGCGGTGGCGAAGAACTCGTCGCGCGGGACGTAACGCACCCCGGCCGCTTCGGCGGCATCGGCGGTCAGGTTCTGGCTCCACGCCGTGACGTCCATCCCGAACGCTGCGCCGATCCGTCCCACCCGCGTGCCGATCCGGCCGAGCCCGAGCACCCCGAGCACCCGGCCGTCGAGTTCGCGGCCCACCGTGGTCTGCCAGCGGCCCTCGGCCATGGCCCGGCTCTCGACGGCGAGATGCCTTGCCGCGCCGAGGATCAACGCCCAAGTCAACTCCACCGTCGAGGCCACGCTGCCGCCGGTGGATCCGACGTGGATGCCTCGGTCGGCGGCCGCCGCCATGTCGATCGAGGCGTTGGACGGCCCCGTCGACGCGATCATCCGCAAGCGTGGCAACCGTTCGATCACGGTGCGTGGCAACGGCGTCCGCTCCCTCATCACGAATACGACGTCGAAAGGTGCCAGGCGCGCCACCAGCTCGTCCGGGTCGGACACGTGGTCGTCGAACACGGTGACGTCGGCCCGTGAGGTGACGGGCGTCCAGTCCGTCATGGTCATCGCCACGCCCTGGTAGTCGTCGATGACGGCGACCTGCGGTCGTACGTTCACTAGCCCTCCCGGTGTCCCTCGAACGACAGCCAATGCGCCGACGATAAACTCGCCCGATGCCATTGGTGAGCAAGACCGTCGAGGTACAAGCCTCCGCCGAGACGATCCTCGCGATCGTCGCCGACTTCGAGTCCTACCCGCAATGGAACGAAGAGGTGAAGGGGGTCTGGGTCCTGGCGAACTACGACGACGGGCGACCCAGCCAGCTGCGTCTGGACGCCAAGGTCAACGGCTTCGACATCACCTACGTGCAGGCCATCTACTACCCCGGCGAGAACCAGATCCAGACCGTCATGCAGCAGGGCGACCTCTTCTCCAAGCAGGAGCAGCTGTTCTCGGTGGTGGCCATGGGGCCCTCCACGCTGCTGACCGTCGACCTCGACGTCGAGGTGACGTTGCCGGTACCCAAGCCGATGGTGAAGAAGATGGTCAACGACGCACTCGATCACCTGGCGGGAAATCTGAAGACGCGCGCCGAGGAACTGGCCGGCTAGGTCCAAAGACCCAGCTCGTCGAGCCTGGCCGTGAGTCGGCGGGCGCCGTCGGTGAACTGGGCGTCGGTCAGCCGCACCGCGCTGTCGACGTCGCGACGCCGTAGCGCCTCGATCAGTTCGCGACGATTGGCCACGGCGTGTGCGCCCCACTGTGGGTCGCTGGCGTAGATGTCCGGCGGCAGGTACCGCGCCGCATGCAGCAGGAACCAGGCCAGCTTGATGCGGCCGGAGGACCGGTTGAAGGCGCGGTGAAACTCGAACTCCGCGTCGACCACCGCGGCGGTGTCCTTTCGGCCGATGGCGTCGGCAACCGTGTTCGCCAGCGCCTCGAGCTCGTCGATCTCCTGGTCGGTGATGCGCTCGGCGGCCGACCGCGCCAGCTGTCGGGCGATGACGGCCTGCAACCAGAAGATGTCCTCGATGTCGTCGCGGGTGAGGGGCGCCACCACGTGTCCCCGGTGGGGCTCGAGCTGGACCATCCCCTCCCCGCGCAGCGTCCGTAAGGCCTCGCGGACGGGTGTGATGCTGACCCCCAGTTCGGCGGCGGTCTCGTCGAGTCGGATGAACGTGCCGGGCCGCAGGGTGCCCGACATGATGCCGACCCGCAGGTGCGCGGCGACCTCGTCGGAAAGCTGCTCACGACGTGCCGCGCGGCGGGGTCTGGTGGGTGCGGTCACGACGCTCGATTCCCCCGTAGTCCGTGCTAATTCGTGCGCAGTTCGCGTGCTGGCGAGGGTTGTTCCCGGGCCACCGAGGCCATAGTGTGACCGAGGCAACACCATGTTTGATCAAATATAAAAATCGCGCAACCCGGCGCCTCGCCAGCCACGCAGGGAGCATCACCCGTTGAACGATCAGTCGCTCGAGCAGCCCTACCTCGCCCGCAGGCAGAACTGGACCACCCAGCTCGCCCGCCATGCCCTGATGCAGCCCACGGCGACGGCACTGCGCTTCCTCGGACGCACGACGACGTGGGGTGACCTGCAGCGCAGGGTCACCGCCCTGGCAGGCGCGCTGAGCAGGCGCGGCGTCGGCTCCGGGGACCGGGTGCTGATCCTGATGCTCAACCGCACCGAGTTCATCGAATCGTTCCTCGCCGCGAACCTGCTCGGCGCCATCGCCGTACCGGTGAACTTCCGCATGACGCCCCAGGAGATCGCGTTCCTCGTCAGCGACTGCGAGGCAAGGGTCGTCATCACCGAGCCGGTGCTCGCCGGGGTCGCCACCGCGGTGCGTGGCCTGGACCCGGCGTTGTCCGACGTGATCGTCGCGGGCGGCGCCACCGAAGACCTCGCTGGCTCACCCGTCCTCGGCTACGACGACCTGCTGGCCGAGGAGGGCGCCCCGCCTGCGCCCGTGGACATTCCCAACGACGCGCCAGCCCTGATCATGTACACGTCGGGAACGACGGGACGGCCCAAGGGCGCGGTGCTGACGCACCTCAACCTGGCGGGCCAGGCCATGACGCATCTGTTCACCAACGGCGCCGACCTCAATAACGACATCGGTTTCGTCGGCGTCCCGCTGTTCCACATCGCGGGCATCGGCAACACGATCACCGGCCTGCTGCTCGGCAGGCCGACGGTGATCTACCCGCTTGGCGCGTTCGACCCCGGCGCACTTCTCGACGTCCTGGAGGGTGAGCACGTCACGGGCATCTTCCTGGTTCCCGCACAGTGGCAGGCGGTCTGCGCGGCGCAGCGCGCGCAACCGCGCGACCTGAGTCTTCGGGTGCTGTCCTGGGGTGCGGCGCCCGCCTCGGACACGCTCCTGCGCGACATGGCGGCGACGTTCCCCGGCACGCAGATCCTGGCCGCCTTCGGGCAGACCGAGATGTCACCGGTCACGTGCATGTTGCTCGGCGACGATGCAATCCGGAAGCTCGGCTCGGTGGGCAAGGTCATCCCGACCGTCGCCGCCCGCGTCGTCGACGAGGACATGAACGACGTGCCCGTCGGCCAGGTCGGCGAGATCGTGTATCGCGCACCGACGCTGATGGCGGGTTACTGGAACAACCCCAAGGCCACCGCCGAGGCGTTTGCGGGCGGCTGGTTTCACTCCGGGGATCTGGTTCGCCAGGACGACGAGGGCTACGTCTGGGTGGTCGACCGCAAGAAGGACATGATCATCTCCGGCGGGGAGAACATCTACTGCGCCGAAGTCGAGAACGCGTTGGCTGCGCACCCCGCCATCGGAGAGGTGGCGGTGATCGGTCGACCCGACCCCAAATGGGGTGAGGTGCCCGTCGCCATCGTCGCCCCGGTCGCCGTCTCGACTCCGACGGTTGCGTCGGCGGGCCTGACCCTCCAAGATCTAGACGAATTCCTCAACGAGCGGCTCGCGCGTTACAAGCATCCCAAGGCACTGGAGGTCGTCGATGCACTGCCTCGCAACCCGGCAGGCAAAGTCCTGAAGACGGAACTGAGGGTGCGGTACGGCGGGACCAATTCCGTTGACGCCAGCGAAAGTTCTTCTGCTCCAACGGTTTCAACCCGCTCGGCGAAGGGCTGACCTGCGCCGATGTGTTTGCCACCAGTTGCCTCGTCAATCCTGCCGATGCGGTGCCCCGGCCAGGATCGATCGGGTACAGTCCTGTGGTCCGCCTTACTACCGCTCAGTAGGGAGACGGTCATCACGCGTACGGAGCTCGGGCAAGGAGGAGGCGTGCGACAGGTTCTGCCGTGGCGCCTCGAGGGGCGAGCGCAGCGACGGGGGAAGTGCAGTGATCGTGGCTTCGTCGCAGACGACGGCCCGGGTGACGTGGTGAGGTCTCACCGGTGACGGCGCAGACGCCAGGTCTTTTCGACTACGTCCGCGATCAGGTACGGCCAGGGCTGGAGGCCGTCGGCGGCTTCGTCAAGATGTGCGTGCTGACCGGCAAGGCAACCTTCCGCAGGCCCTTTCAGTGGCGTGAGTTCATCCTGCAGGGCTGGTTCCTCATGCGGGTGGCCTTCCTGCCGACCGTCGCGGTCTCGGTACCGCTGACGGTCCTCATCATCTTCACCCTCAACATCCTTCTCGCCGAGTTCGGCGCCGCCGACGTTTCGGGCGCAGGCGCGGCACTCGGAGCGGTCACCCAGCTCGGTCCCCTGGTAACCGTGCTCGTGGTCGCCGGCGCGGGCTCGACCGCCATTTGCGCGGACCTCGGCGCCCGAACCATCCGCGAGGAGATCGACGCCCTAGAAGTGCTCGGGATCGACCCGATCCACCGCCTCGTCGTTCCCCGCGTCATCGCCTCGACGTTCGTCGCGCTGCTTCTCAACGGCGCCGTCATCACCATCGGTCTCGTCGGTGGCTTCATCTTCGGCGTCTACGTGCAGAACGTGTCCGCAGGCGCCTACGTCTCGACGCTGACCTTGGTGACGGGGCTGCCCGAGGTGCTCATCTCCGTCGTGAAGGCCCTGACCTTCGGTCTCATCGCAGGCCTGGTCGGCTGCTACCGCGGCCTGACCGTCGCCGGCGGCGCCAAGGGCGTCGGCACCGCGGTGAACGAGACACTGGTCCTCTGCGTCATCGCGCTGTTCGCCGTCAACGTCATCCTGACGACCATCGGCGTTCGATTCGGAACGGGGCGCTGACGTGTCGACATCAGCAGTAGTCAAGTCCCGATTCCCCAGGGCTGCAGCGCGGGGAGCAAAGCTCGCCAGTTCGCCAGTCCGCTTCCTGGACAGCATCGGCCACATCGCGTGGTTCGTCGTCACCGCGGTCGGCTCCATCGGCCACGCCTTTCGGTTCTACCGCAAGGAGATGCTGCGGCTGGTCGCCGAGATCGGCATGGGCACCGGCGCGATGGCCGTCATCGGCGGCACCGTCGCCATCGTCGGCTTCGTCACCCTGTCGGGCGGCTCGCTCATCGCGATCCAGGGCTTCGCCTCCCTCGGCAACATCGGCGTCGAGGCGTTCACCGGCTTCTTCGCCGCGCTGGTCAACGTGCGCATCGCCGCCCCGGTCGTCGCGGGCCAGGCCCTCGCCGCCACGGTCGGCGCAGGCGCGACGGCCGAACTCGGCGCCATGCGCATCAGCGAGGAGATCGACGCCCTCGAGGTGATGGGCATCAAGTCCATCTCGTATCTGGTGTCCACCCGGCTGATGGCCGGCTTCGTGGTCATCATCCCGCTGTACGCGATGGCGATCATCATGTCGTTCCTGTCGGCCCAGGTCACCACGACGCTGTTCTACGGACAGTCGACCGGTACCTACGAGCACTACTTCCAGACGTTCCTCCGGCCCGACGACGTCGCGTGGTCGTTCGTGCAGGCGATCATCATCTCGGTCATCGTCATGCTGAATCACTGCTACTACGGCTTCTACGCCAGTGGTGGCCCGGTCGGCGTCGGCGAGGCCGTCGGTCGCTCGATGCGGGCCTCGCTGATCGCCATCGTCGTGGTGGTCCTCCTGGCCTCGTTGGCGCTCTACGGCACCGACCCCAACTTCAACCTGACGGTGTAGCGCCATGACAGCTGCCAACCAGGTGCAATCACCGGTCAACAAGCCTCGGACCCCTCCGTTCAAGGTGGCGGGCCTGGTGCTCCTCGTCGTCGTGGCGATCGTTCTCACGCTCGTCGGGTTGCAGTTCCGGGGGTACTTCGCCAACCCCGAGAAACTGACGCTGATCGCCGAGCGGTCGGGCCTCTCGATGGACCCGGGCTCGAAGGTCACGTTCAACGGCGTCGAGATCGGCCGCGTCGCCGACATCGTCGAGGTCGAGAAGGACGGCGTGCCGATGGCTCAGGTCACGCTCGACGTCAACCGCAAGTTCGTCAGCCTCATCCCGCAGGACGTCAACGCGGAGATCAAGGCCAGCACCGTGTTCGGCAACAAGTACGTTGCCTTCGCCTCGCCGCAGGCGACGCAGCCGAGCCAGCCCATCAATCCGGCCATCGCGATCGAGGGATCGCACGTGACCACGGAGTTCAACACGCTGTTCGAGACGGTGGTCTCGGTGGCCCAGCAGGTCGACCCGGTCAAGCTGAACGAGACGTTGACCGCGACGGCTCAGGCGCTCGATGGGCTCGGCACCCGGTTCGGCGAGTCGATCGAGAACGGCAACGCGATCCTCGCCGACGTCAACCCGCTGATGCCGAGGATCCGCGAGGACAACCAACGGCTGGCAGACCTGGCCGACGTGTACGCCAACGCTTCCCCCGATCTGTTCGACGGCCTCAACAACGCCGTCACCACCGCCAAGACGCTCAACGAGCAGCAGAAGAACATCGACCAGGCCCTGATGGCTTCCGTCGGGTTCGGCAACACCGCCGGTGACGTCTTCGAGCGCAGCGGCCCGTACCTGGTCCGCGGCGCCAAGGACCTGGTGCCGACCAGCGCCCTGCTCGACGAGTACAGCCCCATGCTGTTCTGCACCATCCGCAATTACCACGACGTGAACCCGAAGATCGCCTCGTCACTCGGTGGCAACGGCTACTCGCTGAACACGCACTCGGAGATCCTGGGTGCGGGCAACCCCTACGTCTATCCCGACAACCTGCCCCGGGTGAACGCCAGCGGCGGCCCCGAGGGTCGGCCGGGCTGCTGGCAACCGGTCACGCGCGACCTGTGGCCGATGCCCTACCTGGTGATGGACACCGGCGCCAGCATCGCGCCGTACAACCACATCGGGTTCGGTCAACCGTTCGCCATCGAATACGTCTGGGGACGCCAAATCGGGGAGAACACGATCAACCCATGAGAATCACCGGTACAGCGATCAAGCTCGGCGCCTTGTCTCTGGTGCTGTTGCTGTTCACCGCGGTCATCATCGTGGTGTTCGGGCAGATGCGGTTCGACCGCACCACGGGATACTCCGCGATCTTCAAGAACGTCAGTGGGCTGCGGGCGGGCCAGTTCGTTCGCGCCTCCGGCGTCGAGGTCGGCAAGGTCGAGAAGGTCGAACTCGTCAACGGCGGCAACGAGGTTCAGGTCGACTTCAACGTCGACCGGTCGTTGCAACTCTTCCAGGGCACCACGGCCTCGGTCCGGTACCTCAACCTCATCGGCGATCGGTACTTGGAGCTCAAGCGCGGTGAGGACAACGCCGTGCTCCCCGCCGGCGGGACCATCCCGAACAGCAGGACCGAGCCTGCGCTCGACCTCGACGCGCTGATCGGTGGATTCCGGCCGCTGTTCCAGTCGCTGGACGCCGACAAGGTCAACAACATCGCCCAATCGATCATCACGATCTTCCAGGGCCAGGGCGGCACCATCAACGACATCCTCGACCAGACCGCGTCCCTGACCTCGGCGCTGGCCGACAGGGATCAGGCCATCGGCGAGGTGGTGAACAACCTCAACACCGTGCTGGCGACCACCGTCAAGCATCAGCAGCAGTTCGACGAGACGCTGCAGAACTTCGAGACCCTGGTCACCAGCCTGAAGAACCGGGCCGATCCGATCGCCAACTCGGTCGCCGACATCAGCGACGCCGCGGGCTCGGTCGCCGACCTGCTCGGTGACAACCGGCCGCTGTTACAGCGGACGGTGACCAGCCTGGAGATCCTCCAGCAGCCCCTCGTCGATCAGCGGGCGGAGGTCAACAGCACTCTGATCCAGATTCCCAACGCGCTCAAGATCATTGGACGTGCGGGCGGTGTGTACGGCGACTTCTTCAACTTCTACGCGTGCGACGTCACGCTGAAGCTGAACGGCTTGCAGCCCGGCGGCCCGGTCCGCACGGTCAAGGTCTGGTCGCAGCCATCGGGTAGGTGCACGCCGCAATGAGGACACTCGAGGGCGACAACCGGATCCGCAACGGGTTGATGGGCATCATCATCCTGGTGCTGGTCATCGGTGTGGGCCAGAGCTTCGCCAGCGTGCCGATGATCTTCGCGGCGCCCAAGTTCTACGCCCAGTTCTCCGATACCGGCGGACTCAACCCTGGCGACAAGGTGCGGATCGCCGGCGTCGACGTCGGCGAGATCCGTTCGTTCGACATCCAGGGCGACAAGGTGGTGATCGGGTACACGCTCGACGGCACCACCATCGGCACCGACAGTCGCGCCAACATCCGCACCGACACGATCCTCGGCCGGAAGAACCTCGAGATCGAGCCGAAGGGCTCGACTGCGTTGGCCGCCAACGGAATTCTGCCGCTCGGTCAGACCACGACGCCCTACCAGATCTACGACGCCTTCCTCGACGTCAGCAATGCGACGCAGGGGTGGGACACCCAGAGCGTGAAGCAGTCGCTGAACGTGTTGTCCGAGACCATCGATCAGACCTACCCGCATCTGAGTGCGGCGCTGGATGGTGTTGCCAGGTTCTCCGACACGATCGGCAAGCGCGACGAGGACATCAAGCAGCTGCTGGCCAACGCGAACAAGATCGCAGGCGTGCTCGGCAGCCGCAGCGAGCAGATCAACCAGCTGCTGGTCAACGCGCAGACCCTGCTGGGGGCCATCAACGAGCGGTCGTACGCCGTGAGTCAGCTGCTCGAACGCGTCGGCGACTTCTCCGCGCAGGTAAAGGGCTTCATCGACGACAACCCGAACCTGAACAAGGTTCTGACGCAGCTCAATACGATCAGCGACGTGCTGGTAGCCAGGAAGTACGACCTGGTCGACACGTTGACCACGCTGGCCAAGTTCACCGCGTCGCTGGCCGAGGCGCTCGCCTCGGGTCCGTACTTCAAGGTCATGCTCGTCAACCTGTTGCCGTACTGGATCATTCAGCCCTGGGTCGACGCCGCCTTCAAGAAGCGCGGCATCGATCCCGAGGAGTTCTGGCGCAACTCGGGGCTGCCCGAGTTCCGGTACCCGGACCCGAACGGTCAGCGTCAGGCGAACGGCGCGCCGCCGCCCGCACCCACACCGCTCGAGGGCACCGCAGAGCATCCGGGCCCCGCCGTGATCGCCGGCTCGCCGTGCTCGTACGCACCGGGGCCCGGCAACTTCCCGACGCCGGGCAACCCGTTGCCGTGCACGCAGGCCGAGAATGGACCGTTCGGCCCGAACCCGTACGGGGCCAACAACTATGGGCCGCCCGACGTCCTCGGGCTCCCTCCTGACCCGAACGCTCCGCCGCCGGCACCGGGGGTGCCGAGCGCCGCGTTCCCCGGCGAGTTCTCCCCGCCCGTCCAGGGCACCCCGCCGCCCCCGTTCGTTCCTGGCCCGCCGGGAGCCAGGACGGTGCCCCCCACGGATGGTCCGTCGGACCCGTACATCGCCCCCGGATCGCTGCAGGGTGACGGCACCTCGCCACCGCCACCCGCGCTCGTCGGACCGATTCCGCCGCCAGGACCTGGGCCTCAGGTCGGTGGCGCAGGCGTGCCGCTGCCCGGCAATCCGCCGTTCCTCCCGCCCGGATCACAGGGATAGGGGCCAGCAGACATGTCAACGATCTTCAACGTCCGCAACATGAAGTTGCCCGCCCTTTCCAGGGCGTCGGTCATCGTCGGTGCGATCGTCATCATCCTGGCGCTGGTGCTCGGCTACTTCGGCATCCAGCTCTACAAGCGGCTCACCACGACGACGGTCACCGCCGAGTTCGCGCAGACGCTGGCGCTGTACCCCGGTGACAAGGTCCAGATCATGGGGGTGCGCGTCGGCTCGATCGACTCGATCGAGCCTGCGGGCGACAAGATGTTGGTGAAGTTCCACTTCGAGTCGAAGTACAAGGTGCCCGCCAATGTCACGGCGGCGGTGCTGAACCCGAGCCTGGTCGCGTCGCGCACCATCCAGCTGACCCCGCCCTACACGGGTGGCCCCGAGCTGGAGAACGGCGCCGTCATCACCAACGACCGCACCAAGGTGCCCGTCGAGTACGACGAGCTGCGTGACTCCATCAACCGCATCCTGACCGATCTCGGACCCACCCCCGAACAACCCAAGGGTCCCTTCGGCGACATCATCGAGTCGTTCGCCGACGGCCTGCAGGGCAAGGGCCAGGAGATCAACACGACGCTCAACAGCCTGTCGGAGGCTTTGACGACGTTGAACAGCGGGCGCGGCGACTTCTTCGGCGTCATCAAGAGTCTGGCGCTGTTCGTCAACGCCCTTCACAAGAGCGATCAGCAGTTCGTCGCACTCAACGACGACCTCGCGCAGTTCACCAATTCGTTCACCAACACCGACCGCGAAGTGGCGACGGCGTTGCAGGACCTCAACCAGCTGCTCACCACGACGCGTGGGTTCCTGGACGAGAACTCGCAGGTGCTCACGAAGGACGTCAACAACCTCGCCGACGTGACGAACGCGATCCTGCAGCCCGCGCCGCTCAAGGGCCTCGAGACGGGGTTGCACGTCTATCCGAACCTGGCCGCCAACATCGTCAACATCGCGTCGCCGAACGCGGGCGGCATCGTCGGTCTGCCGGTGATCAACAACTTCGCCAACCCAATGCAGTTCCTGTGCAGCTCGATTCAGGCGGGCAGCAGGCTCGGCTACCAGGACTCCGCCGAGCTGTGCGCGCAGTACCTCGCGCCGATCCTGGACGCCATCAAGTTCAACTACCTGCCGTTCGGCATCAACAACTTCAACACCGCGATGACGTTGCCCAAGCAGATCGCCTACTCCGAGCCGCGCCTGCAGCCGCCGCCCGGATACAAGGACACGACGGTGCCGGGCATCTTCTCCCGCGACACGCTGTTCTCCCACGGCAATCACGAGCCCGGCTGGGTCGTCGCGCCCGGCATGCAGGGTGTCGACGTGCAGCCGTTCACCGAGAACATGCTGACGCCGGAGTCGCTGTCGGAGTTGATGGGTGGGCCCGACATCGTCGCACCGCCCGCACCGCCCGCCTTCGGGGTGAACAACGGCAGGCTGCCCGGACCCCCGAACGCCTACGGTGAGAACAGCCCACTGCCCCCGCCGTGGTACCCGCAGCCGGGTCCGCCGCCGGCACCGGCGCCTGGGGTCATCCCCGGCGATCCGGGGGGCGCGCCCTCACCGATGGTCTCCGGCCCGGCTCCTGCAGGCCCGCCGGGACCGCTGCTGCCCGCCGAATCGGGAGGGGGCTAATGCGCAACGTTCTGAAGGGCCGGATGGACCTGTCCCTGGGGCGCATCGCACGGCGCTCCGGTGCCGCGGTGGTCGCCGCGCTGCTGCTGAGCTCTTGCGGCTGGCAGGGCATCGCGAACGTGCCGCTCCCCGGTGGTCCTGGCACCGGAGCGGACAAGATGACGCTCTACGTCCAGATGCCGGATACGTTGGCGCTCAACGTCAACAGCCGCGTCCGCGTGGCCGACGTGTTCGTCGGCAGCGTCCGGGCCATCGAGTTGAAGAACTGGGTGGCGACGCTGACGCTGGACGTGCAGCCGGGCCTCAAGCTGCCGACCAACACGATCGCCCTCATCGGTCAGACGTCCCTGCTCGGTTCCCAACACGTGGAACTCGACGCGCCGATGAACCCGTCGGGCCAGTACCTCAAGAGCGGCGACACCATCGCCATCCGGGACAGTCCCGACTGCCGACCGGCGGGGACACCCGACGAGAACGCGAGCGCGACCTACCCCTGCACTTCGTCGTTCCCGACGACCGAGCGCACACTGGCGAGCATCGCCACGATCCTCACCGGCGGTGGCATCCAAAACCTGGAGACCATCCAGACCGAGGTCGCCAACATCCTGACTGGACGCGGCGATCAGATCCGAGAGTTCCTCGGTCGGTTGGACACCTTCACGGCGGAGTTGAACAACCAGCGCGAAGACATCACCCGCGCCATCGATTCGACGAACCGCCTGCTGGCCATCGTGGCGCAGCGCAACGACACGCTGGATCGGGTCCTGACCGAGTTCCCGCCACTGATCAAGCACTTCGCGGACACCCGGGATCTGTTCGCCGATGCCGTCGTCGCACTGGGCCGGGTCAGCAAGGCAGCCGATGATGCGCTGTCTCAGGCGAATCCGGACATTCACACCAACCTGCAGAACCTCCAGCGGCCGCTGACCCAGCTGGGCAAGGCGTCGCCGTACCTGCTTGGTGCGCTCAAGGTGATCGGCACCGCGCCGTTCAGCATCGAGAACGTGCCGAAGGCCATCCGCGGCGACTACATCAACGTGTCGCTCAACGTAGACCTGACGCTCTCTGCGGTGGACAACGGATTCCTCAGTGGCACAGGCGTATCCGGCATGCTGCGGGCGCTGGAACAGTCGTGGGGTCGCGATCCGGCCACGATGATCCCGGACGTGCGGTTCACCCCGAACCCGCACGACGCGCCCAACGGTCCTCTTGTCGAGAGAGGTGAGTGAGCGATGCTGACCCGCTTCATCAAGATCCAGCTGATCGTCTTCACGATCCTGACGTTGATCGCGCTGGCGGTGCTCGGGCTGTACTACCTGAAGCTGCCAAGCGTGGTGGGCATCGGCCAGTACCAGCTCAAGGCCGACCTGGAGCGGTCCGGTGGGCTGTACGCCACGGCGAACGTGACGTACCGCGGTCAGCAGATCGGCAAGGTCACCGACGTCGAGCCGACCGAGACCGGCGCGATGGCGACCATCAGCATCAACAGCGACTACAGGATTCCGGTCGACACCACGGCCTACGTCCACTCGGTGTCGGCGATTGGTGAGCAGTACCTCGACCTGGTGCCTGCCAGTGCAGACCAGCCTCCGTACCTGTCGGCGGGCTCGACGATCCCGCGGGACAAGACCGTGGTGCCCAGCGAGGTCGGACCCGCGCTCGACGCCGCGAACGACGGCCTCGCGGTGCTGCCGAGGGACAAGATCGACTCCCTGCTGACGGAGACGTCTCAAGCGGTCGGTGGGCTCGGTCCCGCCCTGCAGAGGTTGGTGGATTCGACGACGGCGATCGCGAGCGACTTCAAGGACAACCTGCCGCAGGTCAACGACATCATCAACAATTCGACCCCGATCCTGAACAGCCAGGTCGACTCGGGTGACGCGATCGAGCAGTGGTCGCGGAACCTGAACACGATCACGTCGCAGACCGCCGAGCAGGATCAGACGCTGCGGACGGGCATCCAGCAGGCCGCGCCGACGGCGGACCAGCTGAACGCCGTCTTCGGCGACGTGCGCGAATCACTGCCGCAGACGTTGGCGAATCTGGCGATCGTCACCGATCTGCTCAAGCGCTACAACAAGGGGCTCGAACAGGCATTGGTAATCCTGCCGCAGGGCGCGACCATCGCGCAGGCAGGCACGATCTTCGAGGGCGAGGGCCTGTTGCACTTCGGTCTTTCGATCAACCAGCCGCCACCATGCCTCACCGGGTTCCTGCCCGCTTCGGAATGGAGGTCGCCGGCCGACACCAGCACGGCGCCGCTGCCCGACGGGTTGTACTGCAAGATCCCGAAGGACTACCAGGCCAACGCCGTCCGCGGTGCGCGCAACTATCCATGCGCGGACGTGCCCGGCAAGCGGGCGGCCACGCCCGAGGAGTGCCGGAGCAACACCCCGTACGAGCCGATGGGCACCAACCCCTGGTACGGGGATCCAAATCAGATCCTGACGTGCCCGGCGCCGGGGGCGCGCTGCGATCAGCCGGTCAAACCGGGGTACGTGATACCGGCACCGACCGTCAACAACGGCTTGAACCCGTTGCCCGCCGATCAGTTGCCGCCACCGCAGTCGACGGCGCCGATCAGTGACCCGTTGACGGCCCCTGGCCAGGGCTCCGTCAGCTGCAGTGGCCAGCAGCCCAACCCGTGCATCTACACTCCGGCATCAGGTCCTGCGGCGATTTACACCCCGTCCAACGGGGAGGTCGTCGGACCCGACGGAGTCACGTACTCCGTCACCAACTCAAGTGACCCAGGAGACAACGGATGGAAGGAGATGCTGGCACCAGCCGGCTGAACCCCACCGGAGGGCAGGAGCGCAGCGACTCGGGAGGAGACAGCCCTCCAGAACCCGACACGTCCGACGCACAATCCGAAGAAGAGCAGGATCAGCTCGTCGAAGCAGTAACCGAGGCAGAGGCCCGCGCCGATGTGGACACCGAGCCCACGGCCGACGGGGTCGTCGAGCGCAGGCCCGAACGATTAGGTCGGGGTTGGCTCGTCGCCATCTGCCTGGCGCTCGCCGTGGCCACCGCAGGCGTCGCCGTCGGCGGGTACTTCGCGCACCGCTCGCACGCCCAGAGCGAGGCCATCGCCGCAGAGGACCAGGTCGCCCTTGAGCGCGCCAAGGAGTGCGTCGCCGCAACGCAGGCTCCGGACATCGCCACCCTGACGGCCAGCCAGACCAAGATCATCGAATGCGCGACCGGTCAGTTCGCCGTCCAGGCGAATCTCTTCACCGGCATGCTCGTCGAGGCGTATCAGGCCGCCAACGTCGAGATCCAGGTGTCCGATCTCCGCGGAGCCATCGAGAAACACAACGACGACGGGTCGGTCGACATCCTGGTCGCCGTCCGCGTCAAGGTCACCAACACCCAGGCCGCGAATCAGGAGACGGGTTACCGGCTGCGCGTGAACATGGCGCCCGCCGACGGGACCTACAAGATCTCCGACCTCGAGCAGGTCACGTCGTGACGGTGGTGTTGGACAAGACGTCGTCGAAGGCAGACAGCGCGGACGACACCGCCGTCGGCGCGGTTCGGTACGCCTCCTGGCCGGCACGTGCCGCCGCGTTCGGCCTGGACTTCCTGCCCGGTGTCGCAGTCATCGCGACCATGGCGCTGTTGGCCATCACGACGCCTCGGGGCGGCTGGCTCTGGTGGGTGTTCACGGGGGTGGCCGCGGTCGCGGGCCTCGCGATGATCGTGAACCGGCTGGTGCTGCCGCCCTTGACCGGCTGGACCCTCGGGCGCGCCGTGTGCGGCATCCGGGTGGTGGCCCGCGGCGGCGACGGGGTGGGGAGCCTGCGACTGCTTGGCCGCGACCTCGCCCACCTCCTCGACACGGCTGCGTTGTTCCTGGGATGGCTCTGGCCGCTGTGGGATGGCCGGAACCGGACGTTCGCCGACCTGCTTCTGCGCACCGAGGTGTACGCGCTGGAGTCCACCGAGGCGCCCGAGCGGGACGTCCGACGGATCGCCGGGGTGGTGCTCGTCGCGGCGGCCGTGGTGTGCGGGGCTGGTACCGGCCTGGGTTATCTGGAGGTGTACCGGCAGGACGTCGCGGTCGAGCAGACGCGCGCCGAGATCACCGAGCAGGGCCCCCGCATCGTCGAGCAATTGCTGAGTTACGGCATGCAGACGGTCAACGACGACTTCAGCAGGGCCCAGTCGTTGGTGACCGACGACTACCGGGAGCAGCTGACCGCGCTTCAGCAGCGCGTGCAGAAGGCCGGCGTCATCAACAACGAGTACTGGGCGGTGAGCAGCGCCGTGCTTTCGGCCTCGAAGGACAGGGCCGCCATGCTGCTGGCCCTGCAGGGGCAGCGTGGCAACGATCAGCAGGATTTGAGATTCATCACCGCGACCGTGCGGGCGGACTTCGTCAAGACCGGCGACAAGTGGCAGGTCTCGGCCCTCACGGTGCTCAAGAAGCCCAGGTCGAATGACGTCGAACCGGCTGCCGAGCAACCCAGCGAGCCGGGTCGATGAGCCCGCGGCGCAGGATCGACGACACCGTCGTCGACTTCCTCGAAGCGCATCCCTACGAGCCGAAGCGGCCCACGCGCTGGGGCCTGCCGCTGACGGCGGTGCTGGCGTTCGTTCTGGTGGCGGCCGCCATCGCCGGGAGCGCCATCTTGGCCTACCGCCACGAGAGCTACCGCAACATTCAGGTCCGCGACGCCGCCGCGCTCGGCTACGTGCGAGGCTTCATGACCACCTATACGACGCTGGATCCCTTCAATGCCAACGCCTACGCCGACAGGGTCCTCGCTCAGGGCACCGGCCAGTTCGCCACGTCGTTCAAGGAGAAGGTCAACGAGATCGTCGTCCAGGTCGCCCGTGCCGAACCCACCACCGGATCGGTGACCGAGGCCGGGGTCCAGCGGTGGAACGACGATGGCAGCGCCGACGTTCTGGTGGCCACCACCATCAAGACCACCGGCCCGGATGGCAAGACTCCGGTCGAAAGTGGAAACCGTTGGGTGGTAACGACTATCGAGGAGGGACAGCAGTGGAAGATCAGTCAGCTGATTCAGGTGATCTGACCACCACGACCCCGGAGGAAGCTGCCACCGCCTCGGTCCCGCAGGGCAAGGCGGCACGCAGCCGCCATCGCCTACCGCGGCAGAAGGCAGGGCAGCTCCCCGAGACCGTGGACGACGTTGCAGAGGAAGGGGTTGCAGCGGAACAGGTTGCGGCGGAAGAGGGCTCGACGGAAGTAGTCGAGACCGAGCCGGACGAGCCCGCCGTCGTCGTGGAGCCCGAGCCCGCCGTCGAGCCCGTGCCCACACGGCGCAAACTGTCATGGCGGCGCGCCAAGACACCGGTCGTCCCGCCTGCACCCGTGCCCGACGTCGACGAAGCCGCCGCAGCCGACGAGGTGGTCGAGGGCCCTGCCGTCGACTCCGACGCTGCTGCAGAGCCACCCGTGATCGAGCAGGACGTGATCGGGCAGGACGTGGCCGGGCAAGACGGGGCCGACGGCGACGAGACCACTGCCGCCGAGCCCGAACCCGACGCCGTTCTGGTGCCGCACCGCCCAGCGGGACCGCTGCTCAAGGCGACCGCGGTCGCAGCCGGCGTGCTCTTCATCGCCGCGGGCGCGTTCGCAGGGGCGTCATTGCAGCCCTACCTCGCCGACCGTGCCGCGGTGCACGAGAAGTTCGAGATCGCCGAGACCGCCGCCAGTGCGATCACCACGCTGTGGACGTACACGCCCGAGGACATGGACCAGCTTCCCGAGCGCTCGGCCAAGTTCCTCGGCGGTGACTTCGCCAGCGAGTACCGGAGCTACATCGACGGGATCGCCGAGACCAACAAGCAAGCTCAGGTCACCAACAACACCCAGGTGCTCGGGGCGGCCGTCGAGTCGCTGGGTCCGACGGACGCGACCGCGCTGGTGTACACGAACTCGGTGGCCACCAGTCCGTTGACCAAGGGGATCCCGTCGCTTCGCTACATCTCCTACCGGCTGTCGATGGTCAGGGCCGGGAGTCGTTGGCTCGTCACCCAGATGGTGGCGGTGACCAAGCTGGACCTCACGCCGCGGATCTAAGCCGCCGCCTAGGCTGACCACATGCCTGCCGTTCTCGTCACCGGCGCCGGGCGATCACGCGCGTCGGCGTCGTCGACGACGCGGGTGTCGTGGTGAACGGACTGCTGGAGGCCGTGAGCTCGGATCGGTGGCGAAAGTCATTGGATGGCAGCGATATCAGCGTCACGGGCCAACTCGCGGGGTACTGCCGAGGCTGCGGTGCTGGACCTTTCGCACGGTGACGGGTCAGCCATGACGAATAGCGCGCCTCACTTCGTCAAGCGCAACGCCAACGCGCCCCGCGACTTCTTTGGTTGCGAGGCCGCCGGTCTGCGCTGGCTCGGCGCCGTGGATGGGGGAGTGCCGTGCGTCCGGGTGATCCGGCACGATGCGACCAGCCTCACCCTGGAGCGGTTGGCGCCGGTGCGCCCGGACCGGGCGGCGGCCCATGAGTTCGGTCGTCGTTTGGCCCGCACGCACGATGCGGGCGCGCGGCGGTTCGGCGCCGCGCCCGACGGTTGGACTGGGCCAGGCTTCTTCGGTCCGCTCGACCAACCGCTGCCGATGGCGTACTCGGTCGACCGGAGTTGGGGCCGGTTCTACGCGGCGCATCGGCTGGTGCCGATGGTGGAGCGCGCCGGGTCACTCTTGAACCGGGTCGTTCGCGAGGCCATCGCCGAAGTGGTGAAGCGTTGCGAGAACGGTGATTTCGACGACGGCGACCAACCGTCGCGACTGCACGGTGATCTGTGGAGCGGCAACGTCATGTGGACTGCCCAGGGCGTGGTGCTGATCGATCCGGCGGCGCACGGCGGGCATCGTGAGACCGACCTCGCGATGCTGGCGTTGTTCGGGTGTCCGTTCTTGGGGGCCGTGATCGACGGCTATCAGACGCAGAATCCGCTACGCGCCGGATGGCAGGCCCGAGTCCCGCTGCACCAGCTGCATCCGTTGCTGGCCCACGTCGTGCTGTTCGGATCCGGTTACGTGCGCGGGGTGGCCGACGCAGCCGATGCAGCTTTGGCCCTTGACGCCCCGCACGGCTGAGGTCAGATGAACGCGAGCCAGCTCGGGAGGGCGCGCTCGCGCGCGTCGCACAGCACCTGCATGGTGTCGCACGAACCCTTCGGAACGCCTGCGCCTGCCCACATGCCGCCGGTGTCGCGACGCAACACGATGGCCGACGAGCCGCCGCCGTCGAGCAGGATCGCGGTGTCGCTGCCGAGCCCGCGGAACAGGTCCTGGATCTGATCGGGCGTGTAGCTGCCACCCTGGAAGACGTACATCTCGTCCTTGCCCTTGGCGTAAGCCAGCGCCGTTCGGGCGGCACTCGGCCCGCCGTCATTCATTTGGCCAGTGTCCCCAGGTGCGAGCAGACCAAGGCCGCTGACGGCCACGAACCGGGTGCCGTTGTCCATCAGGTCGGCGATCACCGGTGAGGCGGCGTCATAGTCGTCGGGCGATCTCGGGGGGACGATGAAGGGCGCGCCGCCGACGGGAAGGACCATCGTCGTCAGCGCCGTCCACACTTCGTCACCCCCGGACAGAGCCTGCTTGCCTGCGTAGGCGATGGTCCCGGTGACCGCGACGTTGGTCTTGCCGCCGCCGCGCGTGTTGTCGACGTAGGCCCCGAGCGGCGAGCTGCACCCCGTCGTCTTCCACGACCCGCCCTTTTGGCTCCGCACGTCGAAGAAGTTGGCGTTGATTGCGATCGTCGGCTGCCCGAGTGCCTGCCACGCCTGCAACGGAGTGAACGTCTCCGAGGCCTGCCAGAGGCCCTCGCTGGTACGCGCCGCCGGACTGCGCTCACAGCGCGCCTGGTACCCGCGGTGGGAATCCAGCAGCAACTTGGGCGACAGTCGTCCCGACGCGCCCTTGATGATCATCAGATGGCCGCCGCTGCCCATCTCGTACCAGTTGCCCGCTGCGTCGAGCATCGGTGCGGGGTTACCGCCGCCGAAGTTGTAGACCAGGTATGAACCGCGAGTGGTGGCTATCGCGGCTGCGAGCAGTTCGCGGGCGTCCGCGGCGCGCGCCACGGGTGCCATCACGATGGCCGCCAGCGCCGCACCGAGCGTCAGAATGGTCGCGAAGGCGGTGAATCTCTGGAGGTTCGCGGTGCTAGTCGACACGCTTGGCCCCTGTCACGAAGTTGCTGTGGAACACGACACCGCTATCACATCTGACGCACCGACCGCTTTGGTCTCGGCGTCGTCTCGGTTTCGCATCTGTTCATTGGCAAACGGTTCGTGGCCGCACGGGAGACCCACTGGAGTCCACGATTCGGCCGTGGCCATCCGCGAGGTCGGGAGTGATTCCCGCTGACGCGGGTAATACCCACGCATGCCTTCAGTGTCACGAACCTTCAACGTCGCCGTCCCCCCGGACCGCGTCATCGACTACCTCAAGGACTTCGGCAACGCCGAAGAGTGGGATCCCGGCACGGAGTCATGTACCCGTGAGGGCAGCGGTCCCATCGACGTCGGGGCTTCCTGGCGCAACGTGTCCAAGATCTTCGGAGTGACCGCCAAGCTCACCTACACCCTGGACAAGCTGAGCAACCGCACGCTGGTCTTCGTCGGCAAGAACGACTCGTCGACGTCCGTCGACACCATCACGGTCGACGCCTCTGGTGCGGGATCGGTCATCACGTATGAGGCCGATCTGGAGATGCATGGCGCTGCCAAGCTGATCAGCCCTGCCATGAAACTCGTCTTCGAGAAGCTCGCCAACGACACCGAGAAGCAGATGACGACGGTCCTCAACGGCCTCTAGGGGCGCGGCGGCGCCACTCGGTAAATGGCGTCCGCGTAGTCGTCGGTGACGTACAGCGCGCCGTCGGGACCCGTCACCGCGGCGACCGGCCTGCCCCACCGAGAGCCGTCGTCGGCCTGGAAACCGCCGACCAGTGTCTGCTGATCTCCGAGACCACCGTTCTGCCACGGGAAGAACGACACCTCGGGGGCGCGCGGCGGCTGACGGTTCCACGAACCGTGCACACCGACCAGGGCACCGCTCGCATACGGCGCGGGCAGTGCTCCGTCGTCGAAACTCAAGCCAAGCGGGGCCGAGTGCGCACCCATGCTCTGCTCGATGGCGGGGAGCGCCGCGCAGTCGAGCCGACTGCCGTCGGCGTTGGTCTGCACGTCGCGGATCAGCGGTAGATTGGCTGGTCCGCCGTCCGGATTGCAGTAGGGCCAACCCAATTCGCGACCCGGGGTCAACTTCGCGAGGGACTCCGGGGGGTTCTCGTCGACGTAATCGGGAACCACCTGGCCGTAGCTTGGCCCCTCGTCGGCGACCGCGACGTTGTCGCGGTTGTTGACGGCGGTCCACACCGAGCCGTCGGGGGCGACCGCCAGGCCGGTGCCGTTGCGGACACCCGTGGCGAACGGCTGGTACGGTCCGCCGCCGGGCGGGATCCGCATGATGGTGGCGCGCTGCGGCGTGGCGTCGCGATCCTCGGCGGAGACGTTTCCGGTCGAACCGATCGAGAAGTACACGGCGCCATCGGGTCCCACGGCGACGCTCTTCAAGGCATGCGAGTAGGCGCCGCCGAGTTCGGGGCTCCTCGCGTCGGGTAATCCGGTCGCCACGGTGCGCGGCCGGTTCACGACGCCGTTCTCGTAGTCGAACGCCACCACCTCGTCGCTCTCGGCGATGTAGAGGGTCGAACCGGCGAAGGCCAGGCCGTGCGGTTGGTTCATGCCGTTGAGGAGCAGGAGCATCTGCGGTCCCGCGCCGGTCGGCTGCAGTTTGATGACCTGCCCGGCGCTGGGGATCGACACTAGGAGACTGCCGTCCGGGGTCCAGGCCGCTAGTCGTGGCTTGGGCACCCGCGCCCACACCGACATGGTCCAACCGTTGGGCACCAACGCCTTTCGGGGTACGTCGAACGGCGCGGCGTTGAGATCGTCGGGAACTTGCACGGTCACCTCGACCAGACCCGCCTCCGCGGGCGGCCGCGTCGTCGTCGTCGCTGCCTCGGTCGGTGCCTGCGGAGTACTCGACGAGCACCCCGCCAGCAGAAGGACGCCGATGGCGCCGACCGCACCCGTTGCCTTGAACGCCTTACGCCGCAGCCAAACCCGCATGCATCTCCCAGATCAGGATTTCCGATGATTCCGTCGCGGTGACCCGTTGGCCACCGGATGCGGTGAAGCGCACCGCGTCACCTTCGTGGAGCGGGCCAGCGCCCTCCAGCACCACCTCGCCGCGGGGGACGAACAGGTGCAGATAGGGGGCCTGCGGCAGTTCGACGCTGTCGCCGGGCTGCAACCGCGCTCCACGCAGGGCTGCGTACTTGTTGCTGATGGTGATGGCGGCGTCACCCGAGTGTTCGGGCATGCCCGTGGCGATGGTCACCAGCTTGCCGCGCAACAGTTCGTCGTCGATCTCGAGCTGCTGGTAGCCGGGGGTGATGCCCGACTCGTCGGGTACGACCCACATCTGCACGAAGTGCACGGGGTCGGCGTGTGAGCTCTCGCCCGTCAACGTCCAGGAGTCGTTCTTCTCCGAGTGCATGATGCCGCGCCCCGCCGACATTCGCTGTGCCAGGCCGGGATAGATGACGCCCGAATGGCCGGTGGAGTCCTGGTGAACCAACGAGCCGCGCAGCACCCAGGTGACGATCTCCATGTCACGGTGGGGATGGGTGTCGAATCCCTTGCCCGGCTTGACCACGTCGTCGTTGTTGACGAGCAGCAGTCCGTGATGGGTGTTGGTGGGGTCGTAGTTACCACCGAACGAGAACGAGTGCTTCGAGTCGAGCCAGGAGATCTTGGTGCTGGCCCGGTCCTGCGCGCGTCGGATCTCGACGATGTCAGTGGTGGTCATGGAAGAGCTCCTCGGGGATCATTTGCCAGCCTAGGTGGCTGTCACTGGACACGACAACTTAAATGATGTGTCATATATTCCATGTGGCTGAGCGACGATCAACAGCGAGTGTGGCGCAACTACCTGGCGATGAGCGCCGGGCTGCAGATCGAGATGAACCGCCAACTGCAGCGCGACTGCGGGCTCTCGCTGGCCGACTACGACGTGCTCGTCGCGCTGGCGGAGCTCGCGGTCTGCCGGGTCAACGAGCTCGGCGACCGGTTGGGGTGGGAGCAGAGCAGGCTGTCGCACCAGCTGCGACGGATGCGTTCCCGCGGGCTCGTCGAACGTCGCGGCGCGGACGACGACCGCAGGGGGGCCACGGTCGAGCTGACCGACGCGGGACGGTCCGCGCTGGAGTCGTCGGCGCAGGGTCACGTCGAGCTGGTGCGCACCGTCGTGTTCGACGGGGTGAGTGCAGCCCAACTGCGCGCGTTGGACGGTTGGACGTCGCAGGTCCTGGCACGGCTCGGGGAGGGCTCTGCTTAATCTGTCAGCGTGGACATCAACGGAGCTAGCGCAATCGTCACCGGAGGTGCGTCGGGTATCGGCGCCGCATCTGCCCGCAAGTTGGCCGAAAGGGGAGCCAAGGTCGTCATCGCGGATCTGCAGGCAGAACGCGGCGAGGCCCTCGCCAAGGAACTCGGGGGTGCCTTCGTCAGCGTGGACGTCACCGACACCGCGCAGATCGAGGTCGCCGTCAACGCGGCCACCGAACTCGGCCCGCTGCGGGCACTGGTCAACTCGGCAGGCATCGGGTGGGCCCAGCGCACGATCGGCAAGGACGGCGAATTCGCGTCGGCACACAACCTCGACGCCTACAAGAAAGTGCTCGCCATCAACCTGGTGGGCACCTTCGACTGCATCCGCTTGGCTGCCACGGCGATGAGCCGCAACGAGCTCACCGACACCGGCGAGCGAGGCGCGATCGTCAACATGACCAGCGTCGCGGCCTTCGACGGCCAGATCGGCCAGGCCGCCTACTCGTCGTCAAAGGGTGGCGTCGTCGGTCTGACCCTGCCGGTGGCCCGCGACCTGTCCGCGTCCGCCATCCGCGTCAACACCGTGGCGCCGGGACTCATCGACACCCCGATCTACGGCGAGGGCGAGGCGTCGGAGGCATTCAAGAAGAAGCTCGGTGAATCGGTGCTCTTCCCGCATCGCCTTGGGCAGCCCGAGGAGTTGGCGTCGATGGTCATCGAGCTGATCACCAACTCGTACATGAACGCCGAAGTCGTCCGTGTGGACGGCGGTATCCGGATGCCGCCGAAGTAGCCTCGTCGAGTGGCCAGTTAGCGCACGCCTTTTCGCGAATTGCGTGGGATAAGTGGCCACTCGCGCCTGTGGATAACTTGAGCACGACACGGCGGATTCGTCGCATCGTGGGCTGGTGACCTCCGACTGGCCCTTCCTGGGAAGTGAAGCACTGGCTCGCGGCGCCGTGAGCAGGAGGGCGCTTGGTCATGGGTATGTCCGCGTCTACCGCGACGTCTACGTGCCACGGGGTGTAGTGCTGACGGCTGCCGATCGTGCGGTCGCGGCGTGGCTGTGGTCGGGGCGGGATTCGACGATGGCGGGTCTGTCGGCCGCGGCGTTGCAGGGCGCAAAGTGGATCGACCCCGCGAGGCCCGCCGAGCTGTTCCGTCGCAACGGAAAAGCGGCCGCCGGCATTCTGATCCATCGTGACGAGCTATCCGCCGACGAGCATCGGTACATCGGCAGGATCGCCGTGTCGACGCCAGCCAGGACGGCGTTCGACCTGGGGCGGCGGCCGGGACGCACCGCAGCCGTGGTCCGGATCGACGCGCTGGCCAACGCGACGGGTCTGCGCATGTCGACAGTTGCTGAGCTGATCGGGCGGCATCCCGGTGTCCGGGGCTTGGCGCAGCTGCGCGAGGTGATCGGGCTCGTCGACGGGGGCGCGGAATCGCCGCAGGAGACCAGAACGCGTTTGGTGCTCGTCGATGCGGGACTACCGCGGCCAGAGACCCAGATCGTGGTCGACGATTGGCGCATCGACATGGGGTGGCGGGAGTTCAAGGTCGGTGTCGAGTATGACGGCGTACAGCATTGGACCGACCCCCGCCAGCATCAGCGCGACATCGACCGCCTTGCGGAGCTGCTGGCCAGGGGGTGGCTGATCGTGCGAGTTAGCGCCGACATGCTGCGCGCCCGCCGCGACGTGATCATGCTCAGGACCTGCCAGGCACTTCGCCAAGCCGGTGCCGAATGGCCAGTTGTCACACGTCTTTTGGCCAATTGCGTGGCGTAAGTGGCCACTCACCCGCCTACAACGAGGTGGGCAGCCCGAACTTCTCGAACAGGCCGTTGCCGACCGCGTGGAACGCGACCACGTGGGAGACCCCGCCGCGGCGCACCTCCAGCACGTGCAGCTGGAACTCCTCGTGCGCGCCCGTCTGGCGGTTGAGCATGTACAGCGCGGCGGCGGGCTGACCGTTGGCGGTGGTCTGCACGAATCGCATGTCGCCTGCGCCCTCGGCGGGGCAGTGCGTCTTGGACAGCGTGACGATGTCCTCCGGACCCTGATACCAGCCGTCGAACGGTGGCATCTCGAAGACCGCGTCGGCAGTGAAGAGCTCGACCAGCTTGTCGATGTCGTAGGTCTCGAAGGCTGCGATGTACTTCGCCAGAAGATCCCGCGCTTCGGGCGACTCCGGCGCGGCGACGTCGTCGTCCTGGCTGGGGTGCACCGCGTCGAGTTGTGCGCGGGCCCGCTGTAGCAGGCTGTTGACCGCGGCGGTGGACAGACCCACGGCGTCCCCGACCTCGGCAGCCTTCCACTGCAGCACTTCGCGCAACACCAGCACCGCCCGCTGGCGCGGCGACAGATGCTGTAGCGCGGCGACGAACGCCAACCGGACCGCGTCACGGGATTCGACGATCACCGACGGGTCCGACGGGTGCTCGCGAGGGGAGTCCGGTAGCGGCTCCAGCCAGGTGATCTCGTCGTTCTGGGCGATGTCGCCCGTGGGATCGGAGCTCGGCGCCCCGAGGCCGGTGGGCAGCGGCCTGCGCTGGCGCCCGTCGAGGGCGGTGAGGCAGGTGTTGGTGGCGATCCGGTACAACCACGTCCGGATCGACGACCGGCCCTGGAACCCCTCGTAGGACTTCCAGGCGCGCAGGTACGTCTCCTGGACCAGGTCCTCCGCATCGTGAAGCGACCCCGTCATGCGATAGCAGTGCGCCATGAGTTCCCGCCGGTAACGCTGCGCATCGGCGAGGAAGGCGTCTTTCGAGTCGAAGCTCTCGGCAAGCACGCTCACCTCGATGAGCCTACCCAGAGGGTCCGACAGGTGGTAGCGCCATCGCCAAGCGCGTTCAGCATGGCCCGCTAGTCTCCCCTGATGGCCACATCTGCTGACTCCTCGCGCGAAGGCTCGTCGGTCACCCGCAGCGAACGCAGCTTCGACGGTGTCGGCGGCACTCGGATCGTCTACGACGTGTGGACACCCAACACCGATCCCACCGGGGTGGTGATCATCTGCCACGGTTACGCCGAACACGCCCGCCGCTACGACCACGTCGCGCAGCGGTTCGGCGAAGGCGGACTCATCACCTACGCGCTCGACCTGCGCGGCCACGGCAGGTCTGGCGGCAAGCGCGTCTATCTGAAGGACATCTCCGAGTACACCGACGACTACCACCACCTGGTCGGCATCGCGACGGCGGCGCACCCGGAACTCAAGCGCGTCGTGCTTGGCCACAGCATGGGCGGCGGCGTGGTGTTCTCCTACGGTGTCGAGCACCCCGACGACTACGCACTGATGGTGTTGTCGGGACCCGCGGTCAACGCCCAGGACGGAGTCTCGCCGGTGATGATCGCCGTCGCCAACGTCGTCGGTAGCGTCCTGCCCGGCCTGCCCGTCGAGAACCTCCCGACCGAGGCGGTGTCGCGCGACCCCGAGGTGGTGGCCGCGTACATGGCCGACCCGATGGTGCATCAGGGCAAGCTCCCCGCGGGCATCGCCAAGGCGCTCATCGGCGTCGGGGAGACGATGCCTCAGCGCGCTGCCGCGCTCACCGCGCCGCTTCTGGTCGTGCACGGCGGTCAGGACAAGCTGGTTCCGGTCGACGGCAGCCGCAGGCTGGTCGAGTGCGTCGGCTCCAGCGACGTCAACCTCAAGGTCTACCCCGAGCTCTACCACGAGGTCTTCAACGAGCCCGAGAAGGCGGTCGTGCTCGACGACGTGGTGGCCTGGATCGAGGTTCGCCTGTGAAAGCCGTTGGCCGACTAATTGTTTTGCTATTCGTCGCGATCCTTGCCGTGGCAGGCTGTTCTTCTGAGGACGGCGCGTCCGCCCCGCAGGGACAATCCGAGCAGGCGGGTGGGTGGGTCGACGATGACGTCACCTTCACCGCCGACGGCCTCACGCTGTACGGCACCTACCGCCACGTGAAGGACGCGCCGAAAGGCCCTGCCGCGCTGCTCATCTCGGAGAGCGGCAACACCGATCGCAACGGCGACAACGCCGTAGCCGGACCGGTGGGCAACATGCGCCAGCTCGCCGAGTACCTGTCCGGCAAGGGCATCGCCACGCTGCGCTACGACAAGGTGGGCACGGGTAAGACCGGACTCGGACCCTACGCGCTGCGGCCCGCCGACGTCGGAAGCGCCGTGTACACCGCGGGGGCGAAGGCCGCCGTTCGGTACCTCGCCGGGCAGCCGGGGACCAATCCCGCGGGCATCTCCGTCTACGCGGTCGGCGAGGGCACGGTGCACGCCATCCAGCTGGCCACCGACACCGCGCCCGGCGCCCCGAAGATCCAGGCGCTCGGTCTGTTTCAGCCGCTGTCGGGCCGCTACCTGGACATCATCACCGGCCGCGTGCGTACGGGCATCGACGCCGACGTGAAGTCGGGGGCAAAGACCCAGCAGCAGGCCGACGACGTCCTGAAGGCGTGGCTGGCCGCCGTCGACGAGGCCCGCACCAAGGGCACCGCGCCCGCGCAGATCCCCGAGGGGCTCGGCGCCATCCTCAACCCGGGAAACGTCAAGGCGGTGCTGGAGACGGATGCCGTCGACCCGCTCGCGTTGGCTCCTGCGGTGCCGCCGGGTACCCCGGTGTTGCTCACGTGTTCGGATTCCGACGCTCAAGCATATTGCGGCGCCGAGAAGCCCCTCGTCGACGCGTTGAGCCACACCGCGCTGACTGTCGTCGAACTCAAGGGCGTCAGCCACGTGCTCCGCGACGATCCGACCGACAACGTCGCGAACTACGCCAAGCAGGATCCGTTGTCGCCGCAGCTGGTGTCGGCGATGGACACGTTCGTCGCGAAGCTTCCCGTCCCAGCTCGCTAGACTCCAGCCATGACGAGAGCAGTGGTTGCGCAGAACTACGGTGGACCGGAAGTCCTTGCGCTGCAGGACATCGAGATACCCGAACTCCGTGAAGGTCAGGTGCTGGTCGACGTGCGTGCGGCGGGCACCAACCCGATCGACGTCAAGCTGTACAGCGGGGCGATGGGGCAGGACCCCGCCAGGCTACCCATGCGGTTGGGGCTGGAGGCGGCGGGCGTGGTCGCGGCGATCACCCCGGGAGCGACCGCATACACCGGTCCACTGACAGTCGGCGACGAGGTGATCGTGACCAATGTCGACGGCACCTACGCCGACCAAATCGTGGCAACCGCCGCTGAGCTGGGACACAAGCCGGCAGCGCTGAGCTTTCCCGAGGCCGCTGGGCTGGTGCTCGCCGCGGGCACCGCGTGGCACCTGTTGACGAAGACCGGGGTGGGGACCGGTGACACCGTGCTGATCCACGGCGCCAGCGGCGGCGTCGGGCTGATGGCGGTCCAGCTCGCGGTGGCCCGCGGGGCCACGGTGATCGCCACCGCGAGTCCCGGCAGGCACGCTCAACTGCGGGAATACGGTGCCGAGCCCGTCGCGTACGGCGATGGACTCGCCGACCGGGTGCGGGCGATCGGTCCGGTCGACGTGGCGCTCGACCTCGTCGGCACGGACGAGGCGTTGGACACGTCGGTCGAACTCGTCGCCGACCGCGCCCGCATCGCCTCGATCGCGGGCTTCGAGCGGGGACCAGAACTGGGCATCGCGGTCTTGAGCAGTGCCGATGGTGGTCAGGAGGTCCGCGACGCGGCCCGCCCCGACATCATCGCGCTGGCTGCGGACGGCAAGCTGGTGGTGACCGTGGATCGGACCTTCCCGCTGGACGAGGCCGCCGAGGCGCATCGCTACCTGCAGACCGGGCACGCCGGCGGAAAAGTCGTACTGGTTCCCTAGCGTGGGCATCCATGAGGATCAGCGAGAAGCGAAGCGGGATTGCGCATGAGGATCAGCGAGAAGCGAAGCGGGATCGCGCATGAGGGTCAGCGAGAAGCGAAGCGGGATCGCGCATGACTGACGACAAGATGCTGGCGCGGATTGCCGCGTTGCTGCGCCAGGCGGAGAACACCGATAACGTCCACGAGGCCGAGGCCTTCATGACGGCGGCCCAGCGGCTCGCCACCACGACATCCATCGATCTGGCAGTCGCGAGGGCACATTCGGCGACGAGGACCGCCGCGCAGGCGCCGGTGCAACGCACCATCACCATCGGTGAGGCCGGCACGAAGGGGTTGCGGACGTACGTGCAACTGTTCGTGGCGATCGCCATGGCCAACGACGTGAAGTGTGACGTCGCATCGAACTCCACCTTCGTGTACGCGTACGGATTCGCCGAGGACATCGACGCCGGGCATGCGCTGTACGCCAGTCTGGTGGTGCAGATGGTCAAGGCGGCCGACGCCTACCTCGCGTCCGGTGAGCATCGTCCGACGCCCACCATCACGGCGCGCCTGAACTTCCACTTGGCCTTCGGGGCGCGCGTGGGTCAGCGACTGTCCGAGGCACGCGAGGACGCCAGGCAGGCCGCGACCTCGGGCCGTGATCAGCAGCCCGGTACTGCGGTCGCGTTGCGCAACAAGGACATCGAACTCAAGAGTTTTTACCGGGAGGCGTCCAAGGCGCGCGGCACGTGGCGGGCCACCAGCGCCTCGGCGGGGTACTCGTCGGCGGCACGGCGGGCCGGTGACCGCGCAGGGCGACGCGCCAGGCTCGGTCCCAGTGCCGAATTGGCCGGGGCGCGAAAGACATTGGGTCGTTAGGTCGGGGCCGCGATATCCATCGCTCGAAGGCATGTGAGGCCGAGCGCGCGCTTCGTGCGCACGCTCTTCGGGGGCGGGTGAGCACGCCAACCGCAGCCTGGAGTTCTTCGGTGGCAGGCTGGCGAACCGCTGTTCGTGCGTGCGCGTCGCGGCGTCACTGCCGCGCACCACGAGGACGACGGTCCCACCGCAGGCTGCCGGACCGGCCCACCACGTGGGCGCCGCGCACATGGGTGGGAGCCGTCGCCCCGGAGTAGGGCGAAAACACCCTAGGAACGGGACATTTGCGCTCGTAGGGTCGAAAGCATGGCTCCAGCGATGCAGCGCACAGCCCTGGTGACCGGAGCGGCCGGGGGAGTTGGACGAGCGGTCGTCGCCGAACTTCTAGGGAACGGCTACGCAGTCATCGCCGAAGACGTCGACCCGAGCGTCGAAGAGCTGGCGCAGCCAGGTGTCGTGATCCCGTTCGTTGCGGATGTCACCCGAGAGTCCTCAGCTCGGGAAGCCGTGCAGCTGGCGCGTGAGAACTTCAGCCAGCTCGACCTTCTGGTGAACAACGCAGGCCGCTATCTCAGCCGTCCGCTGCTCGAGACCACGGTCGCTGACTTCGACCGGCTCGTCTCGGTGAACGTCAAGGGCAGCTTCGTGCACGCTCGCGAATCGATCCTCGCGCTGCGTGAGACACGCGGCGCCATCGTGAACGTCGCATCGATGTCAGGCCTGATCGGCATGACCGGGCAAGCGGTCTACGCGATCACGAAGGGCGCGTTGGTGCAGTTCACCCGCCAGCTGGCGATCGAGCATGCGCCGGCGGGTATCCGAGTCAACGCGGTAGCGCCCGGAGCGATCGACACCCAGTTCGTTGCGAAGTCTCGCACCGAGAACCCGGATCCCGACCCCGAGGCCACGCGCGCGGCTCAGATCGCAAACCACCCGCTTGGCCGCATCTCGACGCCCGAAGAAGTCGCGCAGGCAATCGTCTGGCTGGCCCAGGCGCAAGCAATCACCGGCGCGATCCTCTCGGTCGACGGCGGATTCACGGCTCGCTGATGATCGACCAAGACGCGACATCGACGACGCCGACGGCATCAACACCGCCGCACCTCGCCGACGCCCTGCCCAGAGGTTTCAGCGATCTGATCGCCGGTGCAATCGATCTGCACGTTCACGGGCAGCCCGACCTCTCACGGGCTGTCGTCAACCGCGGCACTGACGCCGCGGTCGCGGCTCTCGCCCGGCAGTACGAAATCAACGGCTGGGTGCTCAAGTCTCACCTCTGGCCAACCATGGATCGAGCCGCCGCGCTTCAAGATCAGTTCGACCCGGAAGAATTCCGCGTCTTCGGCAGCATCACGCTCAACCCGCAGAATGGCGGCGTCTCACCGGCGGTCGTCGAACTCGCAGCGGCACATGGTGCCAAAGTGATCTTCTTCCCGACCTGGGGATCGGCTGCAGACGTCGAGCGTGGTGGGTACATCTCGACCCTGCTCGCTCGCGGATCCGCTCACTTCGACGACTACGCCAGATCCAATGCGATCAGTGTCACCGACTCGAACGGACGCTTGACGTCTGCGGCCGCCGACATCGTTCACGTCGCCGCCGCCCTCGGGCTCGTGATCGGCACCGGGCACCTGACCTTCGCCGAATCGAAGGCACTCGCCGAGGAGTGCAAGGAGAAGGACGTCCCCGTGTTCATCAACCATCCGCTGCACTACGCCGCCGACCCGGCAGAGCTGAAACAGTTCACCGAGTGTGGCGCCTACGTGGAGTTCGCCGCGGCACCGCTGCTGCATCCCGACAGCCACCACACGATCAAGCAGGTTTTCGCGGCTATCGAAGAAGTAGGTGCGGAGCACACCGTGCTGTCGACCGATGTGTTCTCGCGCTGGGTCCCGCCGGAACCCGAGATGCTCCGAATCTTCGCCGAGCAGCTCAAATATCTCGGCGCGAGCGCCGAGGAGCTCCGTCAGATGCTCGTGCGCAATCCGCGCCGAGTCTTGGGAATCGAGGTCGCACGATGAACCGTCGCCTTGAGCCGCGGCCACCGGAAACCCTCACGGTTGAGCAGCTCGAGTTCTACAACCTCTTCGCGACAGGGCCCCGGGCAGCGCCCGACGTGGCCTTCTCCCTACTGGACGCCGACGGGGCGCTCACCGGTCCGCCATCGGCCTGGCTGCTCGCGCCGCCGGTTGCGAATGCGCTCGAAAGGCTCGGGGCAGCGATCCGCTTCGGCCTCACGCTCACTGCACGCGAATGCGAAGCCGCAATCCTCACTGTCGCGTATAGCGAGGCTCAGCCCTTCGAGTTGCACGCCCACCTTCCCGCAGCGCGCAAAGCTGGCTGGACAGCCGACGACCTCGAAGACATCCGCGAGGGCCGCGACCCCGAGGGGGCCAGCGCGGGGGAGAGAGCGGCGCTCGCCGTAGCCCGCCGGCTCGTCGACGCGAGAACCCTCGATGACACCGAGTACGCGATCGCCCGCGACGAGCTGGGTGAGCGCCGCCTCTTCGAGCTCGTCACCCTTGTCGGCTACTACCGAATGATGGCTCTGCAGCTCAACGTCTTCGCCATCGATCCTCCCTCCGAATAGCGGGGAAATACCTGAAATCGACTCGTCCAGTAGTGGTCCGACGAGAGCCCGCACATAGTTTGTGAGTGTGCTCACGGCGAGCTGCGGTCCTGTCCAGGCCCGGCAGATTGCCGCAGAATCGCTCGCCGATCCACTGTCGGATCCCCCCGAGGAAGAGACCAAATGTCGCAGCCAACTTCTGCAGCGGTGTCGACGACCGACCCCGTCGTCCGTCGTCGCAGAGCCATCAGGGGAGCCTTCTGGGGCTTCCTGGTGGACTCGTTCGATATCTATCTGCCATCCGTGGCGCTGCTGCCGGCGATGATCTACTTCACCAAGGGGCTGTCGACCGAAACGACCGCACTGGTGACCGGGCTCACCTTTGCGTCCACGCTCATCGGACGACCAGTCGGCGCCATCCTGTTCGGCCTATTCGCCGACAAGCTGGGCCGCAAGCGCGTGGGAGCCATCGCGATCTACGGATTCTCGATCGTCACACTGATCATCGGGCTCCTTCCCGGCGCGGAGCAGATCGGTGGCGGGCTCGCTATCGGCATCCTGCTCGCCCTTCGCTTCATCGACGGGATCTTC
Organism: Mycobacterium sp.; assembly: GCF_040509115.1. Classification (GTDB taxonomy): domain Bacteria; phylum Actinomycetota; class Actinomycetes; order Mycobacteriales; family Mycobacteriaceae; genus Mycobacterium. The sequence goes on from NZ_JBEVLO010000095.1 coordinate 45,969, forward strand.
CTGGGCGGCGAGTACACGGCAGCCACTCCGATGGCGATCGAATACGCCAAGACCAACCGTCGCGGCCTCGTCGGCGGCTTCGTGCAGAGCGCGTCGACCATCGGCTACTTTGCCATCTCCTTGGTGACGTTCGTCTCGCTCACCATCTCGCCTGCAGGCGAAATCGACTCCCCATACGTCCAATGGGGTTGGCGCATACCGTTTTTCGTCGGCGCGATCTTCGCATTCGTGGTGGCCCGCTTCCTGCGCAACAACGTTGAGGAGAGCGTCATCTGGGAGAACGCCAAGAAGTCGGAGAACCCTCTTCGCGAGATGCTCAGCGGCGAGAACCGCACGGCGTTCATCCAGGTGTTCCTGCTGATGACGGGTGTCTTCTTCATGGTCAACATGGTCGGGTCGGTGCTTCCGCAGCTGGTGCTCGCGCAAGACGGTTTCACCGGAACGACACTCACGGTCAGCCTCATCGTCGGAAACATCTTCATCCCGGCGGCGTACTGGGGTTCCGGACTGCTGAGCGACAAGGTCGGCAGACGTCCCGTGCTGATCGGCTGCGGAGCCCTGGTGGTTCTTGTCATGACGACGCTGTTCGCCGTGCTCGGCACGAATACCAACCTCGGACTGCCGTACGTGATCACGATCGTGTTCTTCCTCAACGCGGTGAACGCCGCGACCATCGGAACCCTGCCCTCCTACATCAACGAACGCTTCCCGACCTCGGTTCGCTCGTCGGGCTGGGGCATCGGCTACAGCCTGGCCGTGATCATCCCCGGCTTCTTCGCCTTCTACCAGCTCGGTTTGGCGCAGCTCATCCCAAGCGGTCTGACGGCTGCGGTGCTGGTCGCGGTCGGCGGGCTGCTGATCATCATCACGGTGGCGCTCTCGCCAGAGACCCGCGGAACGGATCTGAACACCGCATCGATGGCAACACTGCACTCGAAGGGTGCCGCGGGAATCGCGGCCCGAGCGGCCGCGGCAAGCAAGTCGAACTCGTGATTCCGAGCTACCGAGAACTGGTCGCCCGCTCCGACGCTCCCTCAGGTTCGTCCTGGGGAGTGTTCGGTGAGAGCGATCAGCTCGGCACGCTGAACTTCATCACGTCGGAGGTTTCCGCGCGGGCGGCTGGTTTGGTACGCGAAGGCCGCATCATCAACCTCGACTACCCGATCAACACCTTCGTTCCGAGCATTGCCGGCACTCGTCCGCCGACCGAGCACTACGTGTTCTCCAATAACCCGAACCATCGGGACGACTGGCTGGACAAGTTCTATCTGCAGTCCACCTCCCAGATCGACGGACTCCGCCATATGCGGCATCCTGTGGCCGGCTTCTACGGAGGCGTTGCGGATGACGCCGTAGCGGTCGGATCCCCTGATCTCGGAATCGGACTCGTCGCCGAGAACGGAGTCTTCGGCCGCGGCGTGCTGATCGACCTCCCCCGGTACTACGCCAGCATCGGTACCACGTTCGACAACAGCACGAACCACATGGTGACGCCTGAGGATCTGGTCGCGGCGGCTCGGCACCAGGACGTGGCATTCCACTCCGGTGACATCCTGCTCGTCAACACGGGGTGGGCAGCCGATTATCTCGCGCTCACCGATGACGGCCGCGCCCACCGCCGAGCCAACTGGGGATCCCCGGGGCTGATGCAGTCGGATGCGATGCTCGAGTTTCTTTGGGACAGCCAGTTCTCGATGGTGATCTCCGACAATGCCGGTCTCGAAGCCTTCCCGGTCAATCCGGACTCCGGATTCATCGACCCCGATGAGCCGCTTCCCTGCCGTGGGCCGAGCCACAACGGCATGATGCACCGCCAGCTGATCGCTCTGCTCGGCCTCTTCATCGGCGAGCTCTGGAAGCTCGACGAGCTCGTCGAAGCCTGTGCCGCAGACGGCCGCTACGAATTCCTGCTCACTGCCAAACCCCTGAACGTCATCGGTGGGGTCGGCTCCCCGCCGAACGCGATGGCAATCAAATGACGGCGACGCGCATGCCCCCCCAAAGCCATTCGAGAGGAACCACCAGATGAGTGCCGTAGACGACTTGCTCGTTGGGGCGATCGACCTCCACACCCATTCCGGCCCTTCGCCGATGCCGCGGCGCATCACACACGCCGAAGCTGCGAAGCAGGCGGCAGAGGCCGGCTTCCGCGCCATCGTCGTGAAGTGTCACTATCACGACACCGTCAACGACGTCCTGGCGATCGCGCCGCTGCTGGAAGACGTCAAGACCCAGGTCTTCGGCGGAGTCGCACTCAACAGTCCGGTGGGCGGACTCAACCCGCACGCTGCCGACCTGTCACTGAAGATGGGCGGCAAGATCGTCTGGTTCCCGACGATCTCGTCCACCATCCATCTGGACCACTCGTCGCACCACCCCGAAACCCAATGCCACTTCCAGCCTCTGGGCATCAGGCAGGCCGAGGAGGTGTCGGTATTCGGAGACGACGGCGAGCTCCGGCCCGAGGTCGAGGAGATCGTCGGCCTTGCCAAGCAGGCGGGCGCGCTCATCTCCACCGGGCACTTGGACACGAAGTCCGCCGCAGCCGTCGTGGGTGCCGCGCAGAGGATCGGGCATCGCCAGATCGTCGTCAGTCATCCGAACTACGTGTCCGACATCGATCGCCAGCATGCGCAGGCAATGGTTGCCGCAGGGGCAGTCATCGAGCACGAGATCGCCATGTACGACAACGACAAGATCTTCCCGGTGCAGACCTTGATCGACTGGATTTCGGCGATCGGCGCCGAGAACACGATCATCGGATCCGACCTCGGCCAGGTCGGGAATCAGCTCCCGATCGACGGGTACCGAAGCTTGCTCGGGCGCCTCCTCGACCTCGGCGTCACCGAGCGCGAGATCTCACTGATGATCCGCGAGAATCCAGCCCGCCTCATCGGGCTCGACTCGTGAGGGGTTTCGCGCGCGCACTCCGGGAGGCTGACCGCACTCTGATCGGAACGTGGGTGAAGATTCCGTCGCTCGAGACGGTCGAGATCCTGGCGCTGTCCGGATTCGATTACGTGGTCATCGACCAGGAGCATGCGCCGCTGTCGTTCGACTTCGTCTACTCGGCAACCGTGGTCGCGCAGGGGGCCGGAATGAACGTGCTGGTGCGCGTGCCCGACCGCAGCGGCAGCCACCTCCAGCGGCTTCTCGATGCGGGGGTCGACGGAATCCTTGTTCCTCGGGTCACGACTGCCGCCGAGGCCGCTCAATCGGTAGCGCAGATGACCTTCTCTCCGGCCGGTGAGCGCGGGATGGGCATCACGGCTCGGGCAGGGCAGTGGGGTGGCCTCTCGCGGGATGCCTACCTTGCCTCCGGGGATGACGTGTTGCGTGCTGTTCAGCTCGAGGATCGCGGGTCGCTCGAGGCGATCGCCGAGATCGTCGCGGTGCCGCATCTCAACGGGCTTTTCCTCGGCATGGGCGATCTGCAGCAGTCGAGCGGACTGGACGAGAAGGACCCGCAGATCCAGCGACTCGTCGCCAGCTTCCTCGAGCAGGCGCAGGCACACCGGATCCCGACGGGAACGGCGGTGCAGACCGCAGAACAGGCTGCCGCAGCTGCTGCCCGTGGGTTCTCGTTCGTCATGGTCAGCAATGACACCGGGCTGCTGCGCGCCGCGGCAGCCGGGCTCGTGGCCGAGACGCGCAGCCAGGTCGCCGAGCGCACCCAGCCGCAGCCCGCGTAGTCCGGCTCTCCTCGCGAACCTCCCTCAACGAACCGAAAGGATTCTCCCGTGCCCTACGAAAAGGACGATGTCCGAGCCAAATTGGCGAGCTCCGGGCCCACCGGGCCAACTGCCACCGCGTTCTCCGGGATGGAGTATGCCAAGTTCTACGAGACCGAGCCGCAGGAGACCGGCGACGGCTTCTCCACCTGGTACGCGCGTGGCCAGAACTTCGTGCTCAGCTACACCGATCTCGCGGGTGAGGTGAGTTTCGAGCGAATCGCGGAGCCAGAAGAGCATGTCGTCCTGCTACCCGACACCGCCACCCGCGCAGTCGTGACTGCCGGGGAAGAGACGGTTGACGCCTCGGGCAAGCGCCTGATGATCGTTCCGCCCGGTGACAGCACAGTGACGGTCACCGGCACCGGTCGCGTGGTTCGCCTGGTGCGTTCGACCGCTGCGGATCTGGTGGCGCTCGCCGCCAACTCAGACTCATACGAGACCGCTCACGAGAACATCCCCGCGTTCGAACGCTGGCCGAATCCGCCGGAGGGCTTCAAGATCCGGTCGTACGACCTGAACGTCCCGACCCTGGCGGGATCGAACTTTCGGCTCTTCCGCTGCACCACGTTCATGGTCAACTTCATCGAGCCGGCCGACGGTCCGCGTGACCTGCACAAGCTTTCGCCCCACTTCCACGACGACTTCGAGCAGTGCTCCCTCGTGCTGAATGGCGCATACGTTCATCACGTCCGCTGGCCCTGGACCACCGATCGCAGCGTCTGGCGTGACGACCAGCACGAGTTCTGCGGCGCCCCATCCGTCGCGGTCATCCCGCCCCCCAGCGTGCACACGAGCGAGGCAGTCGGCACCGAGATCAACCATCTGGTCGATATCTTCAGCCCGCCCCGACTCGATTTTTCGAACATGGATGGCTGGGTGCTGAACGCTGCCGACTACCCGATGCCCGTGCCGGTCGCCGAACCCGTCGCTGGGGCAGCTGCTGTATGAGCGGCCGTTCCAAGAGACCGTTCCGGGTTGCGATCATCGGATCCGGATTCGGCGGCATCGCCACCGCCGTGAAGCTGAAGAAGGGCACGTCCGCTTCGTTCGTGATCTTCGAGCAAGCCGCCGGGGTGGGGGGCACATGGTTCGAGAACCGTTATCCGGGTTGCGAAGTCGACATTCCGTCGCACGCCTACTCGTTCTCGTTCCTCAAATACGACTGGGCGCGCACGCACGCGACTCAGCCCGAGCTGTTGAAGTACGCCGAACACGTAGTGGACACGTTCGAGCTGCGTCCGCACGTGCGACTGAACACCCGGGTCACGAAGGCCGAATGGGACGACGGCCGCCAGGTCTATGACGTCTATACGGATCTCGGTGAGAAGCACGAGTTCGACGCCGTCGTCTCGGCGGTCGGTCTGCTGAGCGTGCCGCGCTTCCCCGACTGGCCAGGACTCGACGAGTTCTCGGGTGTCTCGTTCCACACGTCGCGCTGGGAGCCTGACCACGATCTGACGGGCAAGACCGTGGCGATCGTCGGCACGGGATCCACTGCGGCCCAGGTCGTTCCGGCCCTCGCCCCGAATGTCGGCAAGCTGCTCGTGTATCAGCGTGAGCCTGGCTGGGTGGAGCCGAAGACCGAGCGCGCGTTCACCCCGCGTGAGCGTGCGTTCTACAAGCACGTCCCGTTTGCGCAGCGGATCCACCGCCTGTACCTGTTTGCGCAGGGCATCCGGCGGTTCAAAGCGAACGACGCCACCAGCAAGAAGCAGAAGCAGATGCGCGCGATGTGCGAGGCGTACATCAAGTCGGCGATCAAGGATCCGGCGATCCAAGAGGCCGTGACGCCCGACTATCCGTGGGGCTGCAAGCGGCCGGTGATCGCGTCGACGTATTACCCGACGTTCAACCGGTCGAACGTGGAGCTGGTTCCGCACGCTGTTGTTCGCGCGACACCGGGCGGGTTGGTGGATGCGACCGGGACCGAGCGCGACATCGACGTGCTAGTGATGAGCACGGGATTCCAGCCTACGAGATTCTTGGCGAACATCGAGATCGTCGGCCGCAAAGGCACGCGGCTGCACGATGTTTGGGCGCATCGCGCATCCGCGTTCCTGGGTGTGACAGTGCCGAATTTCCCGAACTTCTTCGTGCTGTACGGGCCGAACACCAACGGTGGGATGTCGATCATCGCCCAGCTGGAGCGACAGGCCGAGATCGCGGTCAGCTCGATTGCGCGGCTGCAGAAGGACGGCCTGCGCGCGGTGGACACCGACGCTTCGGCCGCTCGCGGCTACGTGCGATGGATCGACAAGCAGCTCGCGACGCACGCGTCAGCGATGAACTCGGGGTGCAACAACTACTTCCACACGGCCAGTGGCGACAACGTGACGCAGTGGCCGCGCACCCACTTCGTCTACTTCGTGCTGACGCGCATCCTGCGGCGTCGCGGCCTGCGCTTCTCCTGAGGTCGCCGGCAGTCACGCTGGTGGAGTCGCTGCCCGACCCTCGATCGGCGTGCTTACGCCAACCGCACCGCAACCTCCCCAGCCGCACCCTCCGCCGCCGGAAACCTCAGCCGAGTCCGGCCATCATGCCCCGGAATCACAACCGCTCCCGTCTTGGCCGCGAGCGCGCGGATCAACGCGAATCCCGCCTTCATCTCCTCGAGATCGGTAAAGGCGAAGAACGGCCAGTCCAGCTCGAACTGCTCGTAGAAGTGCGCGGCATCGGACGCGAGCAGAAAGGGTCCCGCCGCCGAGTCCACCACGGTCAACAGCTCGCCCGGGGAGTGCCCGCTCACGGGATGGACGGTCACGCCCCGGTGCACCTCGGTCGGTTCCTGCACCAGAACCAGCCGTCCTTCTGCCTCGGCCACCTTGATCGCGGCAAGGTGATGTTCAGACGCCAGGCTGCCCTCGAGTTGTCCCGCATCCCATAGTCCGAACCAGTATTCGCGCTCGGCGCTCCCCGCGACGATGGTCGCATCGGGGAACAGTCCGACATAGCCGATGTGGTCGTAGTGGAAATGCGAGGTGATGACCATGCTGACGTCGGCTGGGTCGATGCCAAGCAGCTTCAGGCCTTCCGGTGGCGACATCACGTGGACTTCGTCGTGCGTGTTGCGCTCGTGCAGCGGGTAGCCAGTGTCGAAGAGGATCACGTCGCTGCCGGAGCGGATCACCCAAAAGCTGTAATCCATCTCGAGGTCGTCGTCCGGTAACCCGTACTGCGCGTAGTCATGGAACGCGTAGCTCTTCTTCAGTACCCGCTTCGCGTAGCGCACCTGCCAGAGGTGAATGGCAGGATGCTCAGCCACGGCCTGCGCTGCTGGACTCGACGACGTACTCGGAGTCAGCTTCCAGTTGCCTCCAGAGGAACTCGGCGATTTCGGTGCGGCACTCCTTCGCCTCATCCATTTCGGGATCGCTGAGGAACGCGTGCCACATTCCCTCCCAAACGAGCAGCTCGGTTCGTGCACCGCTTCGACGGAGCTTCCAGTAGAGGCGCACGCAGTTGCTGAGGAAGAGGTCACTAGTCCCGCAAGTGATGATGCTCGGCGGGAAGCTCGCGTCATAGTCTGCGTAGATCGGCGAGACCAGCGGGTCGTCGTATGGGGCGACCCCTGCGTAGGCTGCGGCCGCCTCATCGAGTTGGCCGTTCCAGCGGATGATCGGGTCGCGGCCCTCGTTGCTCTCGTAGGTGTCGCCGATCGGGGCGAGATCCGACCATGGCGTGACGAGTGCGAGTGCGTGGGGTAGCGGTGCGCCGGTCGCCTGGAGACGTTGGACCAGGCTGAGCGCGAGGGACCCGCCGGCCGAAACTCCAACGACGACCACCTCGGGTCCGAATCGCTCGACGATCGCTAGGTAGGCATCGACGCACTCGCCGATCGCCTGGGGAAAGACGGCTTCCGGGCTCAACGAATAGTCGATCGAGTGCACCGGCAGGCCGAGCGCATCCGCGAGCAGAACGCCAGTGGCGTCGGCGGGTGCGCCGAGAATGTATGCGCCGCCGTGGATGTAGATGACGTGCCGATCACCAGCATCGGGTCTGAGCGACTTCGGATTGAGGATCACGACTCTCGCCAGGGACTCCGTGACCGAATCCGCGGTCGGGGCGGCGACCAGGAGCTCCCGCGTCAGTCTGTCGATCAGCGTCGCCGAATCTGCGACACGGGCGGCGCGGACGGCGTGAGCGGCCGCGAGAGTTATCGGGGCGGCTTTGGCGTAGGGGAGCTGGGCGGAGTCCGGTGCCATCAGGTCAGCTAACTGCGCCGCGTCCACCCGTTTCTAGCGTGGAACCACGCTATTCAGCGCCTCCGCAACCCGCTTCTGCCTGCTCCCGATATTGTCGGACGAAGGTACAATTGCGCGGCGAGCAGTCGAGGTTCGGTCGCTTGCCGAAGGCCGAAGGCCTTCAGAAGACCTTCATGGAGCTCAATGTCGAGTGACACGTTTTCTCTTCGCGACCTGATCGCGGCTGAGCGTACGAGTTTCATCGGGCGCAAAGCTGAGACGGTCGCTGCGCGCAAAGCGCTGGTCGACGCACGCCTCCTCACGCTCACCGGCGCTGCCGGAGCGGGCAAGAGTCGCCTTGCCCGAAAGACGATCTCCGACATCCAGAAGACCGGCAGCGTTCGGGTATTCGCGCTGGATTTCGCTGAGCTCGCGCCCGAAGAGGTAGCCGATCGCACGCTGGCCGCCGCGTGGATCGCTGCGGTTCGAGACAGCGGCAACGCTGTCGTGCTGGTCGACAACGCCGACTCGCATGCCGACTCGCACGCCGACGATGCCCGCATCATCATCGACGGGATTCTCGATGGAGCCCCGGAGGCGCGGGTGATCGCGACCTGTCGCCATGCGCTCGCGATCGCCGGTGAAGCGTTGCTCGAGGTCGCCCCCTTCACTGTTGATTCCGATGTCGCCGCTCACGAATCTCCTGCCGAAGCGGACTGCGTCAAGCTCTTCGCAGATCGCGCGCGATTAGCCGTTCCGACCTTCGCGCTCTCGGACGGCAATGCCGGCCAAGTTCTCGAGATCTGCGCTCAACTGGATGGGCTTCCGGCAGCGATCGAGGTTGCAGCCTCTGCGCTTCGGATCATTCCGCTGGACCGCATCCGTGCCGCCCTGATCGGTGCCGACCCGATCGTCGACTTCGTGCCTGCGGCTCGCGCGCTCGCTGAATCCGTCGATGCAGAGTTCGCGCGTCGAACCCCGGCGGAGCGGCACCTGCTCGCTGTCGCTGCCGGTATGGCCGACAACTTCGCGATGGAGTGCCTGACGGATCTTCGGTTCATCGACCTTGGGCTCGCCGAGCGCACCGAGGCGTTCTTCGGATTGGTCGATCATTCGCTGTTCCTGCGCGCACCGAATGATGAAGGCAGGTTCCGCATCCTGCGCTCGGTGCGTCGTCGCGGGCTCGAGGAGTTGGCGGCGACAGATGCAGTCGGCGCCTTCGGGGCCGGGCTTGAGAAGCATCTCGTCGACCTGCTCACCAACGCCGCAGAGAAGTGGACCGGTCCACAGCAGCAAGCGGTCATCCGCCATTTGCGCTGGCACCGGCGCGACATTTCCAAGCTGCTCGAGACGTTGGCTGCCAGCTCGGACCGTTCAGGCGACGCAATCACGTTGATTGCTGGGCTCCGTCGGTACTGGCTCGTCGCGGGTCAGGTCGATCAGGCTCAGAAGTGGCTCGAGACCGCGATCGAGAACCATCCGATCCGTGACGTGCTGGTGGCGAGGGCACTGTGGGTGCGCGCCTACCTCGTGATCATGTCGGCCGATCAGACGCTGGCATCCGCACTGCTGCTCGAGAGCGTCTCCCTCAGTGAGCATTTGGATGAGCCGTCCGAACTATTCTCGGCAAAGTTCATCCAGGCGATGATCGGGGTGAGTCGCTTCGAGATCGATGCCGCTGAGCAGGATCTGCTTTCCGTCGTCGAGCACACGAAACAGCAGGGGAGTGCGTCGGATCTCGGCGAGCAGTATTACTTCCTGGTGCTGATCAGCCTGCTGCGTGGCGACCACATTCAGGCCGAACTGCTGTTCCAGGAGAGCATTCAGAGTCTTCGGGTGCTGGGGGACACGTGGGGCATGGCGAATGCGATGCTGGTGCTGGCGATTTCGCTGCTGCACCGCGGGCAGGAGCAGCGCGCCGCAGAGCTGGCGAAGGACTGTCTCGCCGTCCTCGACGGCCTTGGCGATGAGACCGGTCTCCCGACGTGCCTGAAGCTGCTGGCAACGGTGGCATTCCGGCAGGGGGATGCGGTGAAGGCGGCGACCCTGCTGGCTGCGGCGCAGCAGCTGAGTTCGACTCGCACCATGGTCCGAAACGCGATCAGCGCGGAGACCGATTTGGGTCTTCGGAAGGTACTCGGTAATCGCGAGTACTACCGGATCACCGCCAAGGGGCGGCGGCTGGGGCACTCAGAGCTGATGGCGCTGGCCATGGGAGAGAGCGGTAGTGCGGGTGAAGTTGCCCTCACGCGCCGGGAACTTGAGATCGCGCAGAAGCTCGTCGAGGGTATGAGCAACTCGCAGATTGCTGCCGCGCTCGTCGTTTCGCCGCGAACCGTCGAGGGGCACATCCAGCGCATCTTGTCGAAGCTGCAGTTCCGTTCCCGTTCGCAGATCGCCGTCTGGATGGCGAAGCACCACGAGAAGAACCGTCCGCGTCCCCTCCGCGCGATCGTCTAACCCACCCGGGATTGGCTGTGTCAGTTCCGGTCGCCGAACGCGCTGGACCCTCCATGTGGATGACGGCTGGGTCTGAGATCCAACGCCGTGCTTCCTCTCTACCCGCTGCGACGAAGTCCCGACGAGTAGTACCCGCCGCGAAGAAGGAGTGCCGCCGGTTCTCCCAACACGACGCTGACCAAGAAGATCATCGCGCGTCGGAACTCCACTCCGTGCCATCGTGTTCCGCTCGACGTAGAGGGAAGCCCCTCGCTCACTGACAGGTGGTGAGCCAACTCGTGCAACACGGTGCTCTCGCGACCAAAGGCCCTGTCCTTCATGGGAATCGCCACTGTCGCGGTCGAAGGCTCGTAGTGCGCCTTGCTCTGCCCACGGCGTTCTCGTACGTAGACCGGACCGGCGTTCGGGTACTTCTCGCGAATGGAGTCCGATGCCAGGACCCCGTCGACGTACCTCTGTACGGATGGTATGTCGGCGAATCGCTTCTGCATCGGAACGTCCATGAGTGAACCGTGGAAGTCCACGAGTCCGCCCCTGTCGAGGATTGCAGACCACTGGTGTTCTGCCCCGTAGACTGCTGATGCGCTCACTTCCGACGCCCGAGCTGCCGTTGGACGGCCTTGTCGGCGTCGTGCCATCCGATGAGCCAATTCAAAGCGAAGCGGTCCATAGCTCCCCGTTGGAGGTGCACCGCTCGAACTTAACACCCCGTATGTCCACAGAAGTGGGTGCTCCATCTGGCCGTGCCGAGCCGCCGCACGGCAGCGAGTTCGTCACCTGTTTCGGCGATCTGGCTGGCGCCGTCATGGGTTTGGAGGCCGCGCCCGTGCTGCGCGTGGTCTATGCGAGGGTGCGCTAGGCCGACGCGGCTAACGTGGTACGGGTGACTGATCCTGATCCGCGGGCCCTCGACGCCAAGTTCGACGAGCTGTTGAATACCGAGGACGACGTTCTCCTGGCGACCAGGGCTGCCGCCGACGCTGCGGGCATGCCCCAGATCGAGGTATCCGCCCAGCACGCCAAGTTGCTCTCCCTGCTGGCGACGATCACCCGGGCGACGCGCGTACTCGAGATCGGCACACTGGCCGGATACAGCACCATCTGCCTGGCCCGCGGCGTGGCCCCCAACGGGCACGTGACGACGCTCGAATACGAACCCAGGCACGCCGAGGTGGCCAGGAAGAACCTCGCGGCGGCCGGAGTCGACGCCCGAGTCGACGTCATCGTCGGCGCGGCCCTGGACACCCTGCCCAAACTGGCCGAGCGCGGCGAGCGCTTCGACCTGTTCTTCATCGACGCCGACAAGGAGAACAACGTCGCGTACGTGCAGTGGGCGATCGACCTGGCGACGCCCGGCGCGTTGATCGTGGTCGACAACGTCGCCCGGTCCGGACGCGTGCTGGACCCGGCACCCGACGATCGGCAGGCCCGCGCCGTCCACGACATGTTCGTGATGATGGGCGACCACCCCCGGTTGGACACCGCGGCGATTCAGACAGTCGGCAGAAAGGGCTGGGACGGGTTCGCGGTCGCGCGGGTGACGTGACCTCGCACCGGGTACGTGCCGAGTATGTGGACGGTGAGCAGACGTATTCGGGCCTCTCCTGAGGCGACCTGGGACGTGCTGACGGATCTGGACGCCTGGCCCAAGTGGGGGTTGACGGTCAGTCGCGCGGAGGCCGACGGCGCCGTCCTGACGCTCGGTACGACGGGCAAGGTGTGGACGCCGGTGGGGGTGGCGCTGCCGTTCACGATCACCGAGTTCGTCCCAGGCCGGTCGTGGGGGTGGCAGGTCGCGGGGATTCCTGCGACCCGCCACGGAACCGACCCCGACGGCGACGGCTGCCGCGTGTGGATGAGCGCACCGATTTGGGCGCCCGCCTACCTGCCGGTGTTGGCGTTGGCGTTGCGTCGGATCGACGAGATCGCCTGCGCTCGAATCTAGTCGGTGGAATCCAGGCCCGACGCGTAGCTCTCCTTGACGACCGCCAGATGCGTCCAGCTGTCCAGGGCGCGCACCCCTGGCAGGGCGCGCACCGCGTCGAGCAGCTCGACCAACTGTCCTGCCGAGAACGCGCGCACGGTCACCAGGACGTCGAACCTGCCGAGCGTGCGAGCCAGGAAGATCACCGATGGCATCGTGGACAGCGCCGCCACGACCTCGCGGTGATCGCCTGCCAGCCCGATGCCGAAGCCCATGGCGCTCTGCCGGTCCTGGCCCGAATGCCGGACGACGGCGCCGACTCGGACCACGCTCGATTCGATCAGCCGCACCACCCGGCGGCGTGCGCCCGCTGGTGACAATCCGACTGCCGCCGCCAAGTCGACGTAAGAGGCGCGGCCGTCGTTCTGCAGTTCGACCAGTAGCGCGCGATCGGTGGCGTCCACGCTCGTCTCGACGTCGCCGACCGGTCCGACGACGTCGCGCACCACCTCGACGTAGCTGAGCGTGTCGACGCCCGACACCCCCGGCAGGGCCCGCAGCTGGGAGACCGCCGTGTCGATGCCGCGCGCCGACGACGCCCGTACCTCCGCGACCAACCCGTACGGGCCGCTGGTCAGGGAGAGGAAGGGGACGTCGTCGCGCTGTGCGACCGTCGCCGCGACCGGCGCGGCTGGTCCGTGGACGACGACGCTGACGTGGGCCAGCACGCCGCGCCCGAGCACCGCGGGATGCACGGCGCCGCGGATCACGAGCTGTCCGGTGGAGAGCAGTCTCTGCACCCGGGCCGCGGCGGCGGATCGCGACAGGCCGACGGTGCGGGCGATCTCCCGGTGCGTCAGCCGACCGTCGACTTCCAGAAGCTCGACGATCGCCTCATCGGTCTCGTCCATCGCGGTCAGCCCACTTTCGGGAAATTGGTCCGAAGATTTTTCACACTAGTTCGATAGGCAGATCGACAGTAATGAGGGGGATTGAAGCCAATTCTGATGTGATCGACCTGACGGCGCCAGCACATCGTGTTTGGAAACCTGGTCGTAACGATTGAACTGCTTGCGATGCAGGTGAGGCGGCCTTAGCGTGATCCGCACCACACGACCGACAGGACCGAAATGGCCGCCACCGACGCCTCCGCGCTCGCCCCTCCGCCCAAGGTCACCGATGTCGAAGCGCACGGCGTCGAACAGATCCCCGACGCCGAGCGCACCGCGGGTCCGCTTGACCTCTTCCGGCTGGTCTTCGGCGGGGCCAACACCATCGCGACCGTCGTGTTGGGTAGCTTCCCGATCATCTTCGGCCTGTCCTTCCGCGATGCGCTGCTGGCCACCCTGCTGGGCCTGATCCTCGGCGCGGCGATCCTGGCGCCGATGGCCTTGTTCGGGCCGCGAAACGGCACCAACAATGCCGTGTCGTCGTCTGCGCACCTTGGAGTGCACGGCCGGGTGGTCGGATCGTTCCTGTCGCTCTTGACCGCGGTGGCGTTCTTCTCGATCTCGGTCTGGACGTCCGGTGACGTGCTGGTCGGCGGCGCGACCCGCGCGTTGGGGGGAGCCGCTGACGCCGCCCCGAACGACGTGGCGGTCGGCGCCGCATACGGAGTCTTCGCGCTGCTGGTGCTCGTGGTGTGCATCTACGGGTTCCGATTCATGTTGCTGGTCAACAAGATCGCCGTCATCGCCGCCACGGTGTTGTTCCTGCTGGGCATCGTCGCCTTCGGGGGTGTCTTCGACCCGGGCTACGCAGGCATCTTCGGCCAGGACGCCGACGCCGCCACCAACGCGCTGTACTGGCCGTCGTTCGTCGGTGCCGCGCTGATCGTCATGTCGAACCCGGTGAGCTTCGGTGCCTTCCTTGGGGATTGGGCCCGTTACATCCCACGCGAGACGCCGGCGTGGAAGTCGATGTCGGCGGCCTTCCTGGCCCAGATCGCCACGCTGGTGCCGTTCCTGTTCGGTCTGGTCACCGCGGCGGTGGTGGCCACCAACGCGCCGGACTTCATCGCCGAAGGCAACTACGTGGGCGGCCTGCTCGCCGTGTCGCCAGGCTGGTACTTCGTGCCGGTGTGCCTCATCGCACTCATCGGCGGCATGTCGACGGGCACCACCGCGCTGTACGGCACCGGCCTCGACTTCTCTAGCGTGTTCCCGCGCTTCAACCGGGTACAGGCCACCGTGTTCATCGGTCTCATCGCCATCGCGTTCATCTTCGTCGGACGCTTCGCCTTCAATGTGGTGCAAAGCATTTCGACGTTCGCGGTGCTCATCGTCACCTGCACGGCGCCGTGGATGGTCGTAATGATGATCGGGTGGGCGGTTCGCCGCGGCTGGTACGACTCGGACTCGCTGCAGGTGTTCAACCGCAGACAGCGCGGCGGCAGGTACTGGTTCAGGCACGGCTGGAACTGGCGCGGGCTCGGCGCCTGGCTGGTGTCGGCGGCGCTGTCGATCTGCTTCGTCAACGTGCCCGACCAGTTCGTCGGTCCGCTGGGCAATTTGGCGAACGGCATCGACCTGTCGATTCCGGTGGGCCTCGGCCTGGCGGCCCTGCTCTACCCGGCACTGCTGTTCCTCTTCCCCGAACCGGCCGACGCGTTCGGCCCCGAAGGGCCGCGCTTCGTCCCCGAGGGACCCGCGGCCGGAATCCCGATCACGTCCGTGGACAACGTTGCAACGCAGGAGGTTTCCGCATGAGTGCCCCCATCGGCCCGATCGATGCGTCGAAGACACCGAGGTTCGCGGGGCCGGCGTCGTTCGCCCGCATGCCCCGCCTCGACCAGGTGCCGCGCGCCGACATCGCCGTCGTCGGCGTCCCGTTCGACTCAGGAGTGTCGTACCGGCCGGGCGCACGATTCGGACCGACGTACGTCCGGGAGGCGTCGCGGCTGCTGCGGCCGTACCACCCGGCCCTGGACGTGTCTCCGTTCGAGATCGCTCAAGTCGCCGACGCCGGCGACATCGCGGTGAACCCGTTCAACATCCACGAGGCCATCGAGACCATCGAGGCCGCGGCCGTCGACCTGACCAAGGACGGCACCCGCCTGGTCACCATTGGCGGCGACCACACCATCGCACTGCCCTTGCTGCGGGCCGCTGCGGCGAAGCACGGTCCCGTCGCACTGGTGCACTTCGACGCGCACCTCGACACCTGGGATACGTACTTCGGCGCCGAGTACACGCACGGCACGCCCTTCCGCCGCGCCGTCGAGGAGGGCATCCTCGATACCGAGGCGCTGTCGCACGTCGGCACGCGCGGACCGCTGTACGGGAAGAAGGACCTCGAGGACGACCGCCGGTTCGGCTTCGGCATCGTCACCTCGTCCGACGTCTACTACCAGGGCGTGCGTGAGGTGGTCGACAGGCTGCGGCAGCGGCTCGGCAACCGGCCGGTGTACGTGTCGATCGACATCGACGTACTCGACCCTGCGCACGCGCCGGGCACCGGAACGCCGGAGGCGGGCGGAATGACCAGCCGCGAGTTGCTCGAGATCCTGCGGGGCTTCCGCGGCATCAACCTGATCGGGGCCGACGTAGTCGAGGTCGCGCCCGCCTACGATCACGCCGAGATCACCGGTGTCGCCGCGTCGCACGTCGCCTACGACCTGGTGTCGCTGCTGGCACAGGGGGCGAGCGAAGCGAGGGGGAACGGGGCACAGGGGGCGAGCGAAGCGAGGGGGAACGGGGTGCAGC
Organism: Mycobacterium sp.; assembly: GCF_040509115.1. Taxonomy (GTDB): domain Bacteria; phylum Actinomycetota; class Actinomycetes; order Mycobacteriales; family Mycobacteriaceae; genus Mycobacterium. Next base: position 61,972 of record NZ_JBEVLO010000095.1, read on the forward strand.
GGCAAGAGGAGCGTTCGACGTGACCAGAAACGGCGGCGACGTCGTTGTCGAAACCCTGGCTGCACTGGGTGTTTCGCATGTCTTCGGCATACCCGGCCAACACGCGCTCGGGCTGTTCGACGCGATCCGGCGCAGCGATCTCACCTTCGTAAGTTCGCGCGTGGAGAACAACTCGGCGTTTGGTGCCGACGGATATGCCAGGGCGACAGGCGAAGTCGGCGTGTTGTTCCTATCCACCGGGCCGGGAGCATTGACGGCCCTCGGTGCCCTTCAGGAGGCGTACGCGACGGGGGTGCCGCTATTGGTCATCACCAGTCAGGTGCCGCGCGACGGTCTCGGCCTGCGGCGCGGCATGCTGCATCAGCTCGACGACCAGCAGCGCAGCGCCATCAACGTCACCAAGAGCACGGCGGTCGTGCATCGCGCTGCCGAGATCCCCACCCTGCTTGCCGACGCGTGGGCACTCGCTCAATCGGCACCTGCCGGACCGACGTGGGTGGAGATTCCGCAGGACGTGCTGCTGGAGTCGGCGGAGGGGGCGAGCGAAGCGACGCGGAACGGTTGGGTGCCACCGGTGACGTCGGTGGTCGCGCCGGTCGCGGAGCGTCCCGCACGCGCTGAACTGGTCGACGCGGCAGCCGAATTTCTCAGCGCCGCCGAGCGGCCCGTGATTCTGGCCGGAGGCGGTGTCCGCCGGTCGGCCGGCGGTCCCGAGGCCCTGGTCGCGCTCGCCGAACTGCTTGACGCCCCGGTGGTCTCGACTGTCGGGGGCAAGGGCGCGATCCGGTTCGACCACCCGCTGTCGGCCGCGTCGTGGATCGAGGATCGCCACACCACGGCGCTCCTGGAGGACGCGGACGTCCTCCTGGCGGTCGGCACCGCGATGGGAGAGGTGACGAGCAACTACTTCACGTTCGCGCCGAAGGGCCAGCTCATCCACGTCGACGCGGAGCCGCGGGTGCTCGAAGCCAACCACCCCGGTCTCGGCATTCACGCCGACGCCGGGCAGGCGCTGCGCGCGATCGCCGCGAAGGTGACGCGCCGTGACGGCACCGACGGCCCTGGTGTTGCTCGCCGATTGCGGAAGGCCGTCGAGGACCGACTGGCGGGCCAGGACGTCGCGACGGAGCTGACCCTGATGCGCGACCTGCGCGAAGCAATTCCCTCTGCGACCCAGACGTTCTGGGACATGACGATCGCCGCATACTGGGCATGGTCGGCATGGGACTCCCGCGACGGCGCGTTCCACTCCGCGCAGGGGTCGGGTGGGCTGGGTTTCGCATACCCGGCCGCCGTTGCTGCCGCGATCGGTTCTGGCGAGCGCACTTTCGCGGTGTCCGGAGATGGCGGCGCGATGTACTCGATCGCCGAACTCGCCACCGCGCGTCAGCACGACGCCGACGTCACGTGGCTGATCGTCGACGACGGCGGCTACGGCATTCTGCGCGAGTACATGACCGATGCGTTCGGCCGGGCCACGGCCACCGAGCTTACCCGGCCCGACTTCGTAGCACTGGCAGCCAGTTTCGGCGTCCCCGCCCACCTGGCGACGCTCGACAATGTCGGAGAGATCGTCGCCGACACGTTCCGCACCGCAGGGCCGGCCGTCGTGGTCCTGCCCGCGTTGCTGAAGATGTTCGCTCCCACCCACCTCTAGTCAGACCCATCCTAGGAGGCCCACCATGGGCAAGCCACTCGACATCGTCATCATCGTCGTCTATCTCGCGGCGATGCTCGCGTTCGGATTCTGGGGCAAGACCAGAACCAAGGACTCGGCGGACTTTCTCGTAGCGGGACGGAGACTCGGCCCGGCGCTGTACACCGGCACGATGGCAGCCGTCGTGCTCGGCGGTGCGTCGACCGTCGGCGGTGTCGGTCTCGGCTACAAGTACGGCATCTCGGGGATGTGGCTGGTGGTGGCGATCGCCATCGGCCTGCTGGCGCTGAGCCTGTTCTTCGCCGGACGCATCCAGCGGTTGAAGGTGTACACCGTGGCGCAGATGCTGAAGCTGCGCTATGGCGTCGACGCCACGTCGGCATCCGGGATCGTCATGGCGGCATACACGTTGATGCTGTCGGTGACGTCGACCATCGCCTACGCGACCGTCTTCAACGTGCTGTTCGGCACCAACCGCACGGTGTCGGTGATCATCGGCGGCGCGATCGTGATGCTGTACTCGTCGATCGGTGGCATGTGGTCGATCACGCTGACCGACATGGTCCAGTTCATCTTGAAGACGGTCGGCATCTTCTTCCTGTTGTTGCCGTTCACGTGGAATCGGGCGGGCGGATTCGACGGCATCCGGGAGCGCGCGGGCGACGCGGTGTTCGATCTCGGTGGCATCGGGACGTCGACGATCATCACGTTCTTCGTGGTCTACAGCTTCGGAATGCTGATCGGACAGGACATCTGGCAGCGTGTGTTCACCGCACGGTCGCCGGGTGTGGCGAAGTGGGGTGGCACGACGGCCGCGGTGTACTGCGTGCTGTACGGCGTGGCGGGTGCGGTGATCGGGATGGCGGCGTCGACGTTCCTGCCCGAGGTCGAGGCGTCCGACGACGTCTACGCGCAGATCGCCGAGACGATCCTGCCCGTCGGCATCAGCGGTATCGTGCTGGCGGCCGCGGTGGCGGCGATGATGTCGACCGCGTCGGGCGCGCTGATCGCGACCGCGACGGTGGCGAAGACCGACGTGAAGCCGTTGCTGCTGAGGCTGATTGGACGGTCTGCTACCGCGGAGAAGCAGACCGCCGAGCGTGACGTGCACTCCGATCGGATCTACGTCGTGGTCCTCGGGGTGGTGGTCATCATCATTGCGGCACTGCTCAACGATGTGGTGGCCGCGCTGACGATCGCCTATGACATCCTGGTCGGCGGCCTGCTGGTGGCGATCCTCGGTGGCTTCGTCTGGAAGCGCGCGACCGGCCTCGGTGCGCTGTGGTCGATGGCGGTGGGCACCGTGGTCACGCTTGGGACGATGGTCGTCGTCGGCGACGTGCTCGCCAACGAGCCGATCTATTACGGGCTCGGCGCCAGCCTTGTCGTCTACGTGGTCGTCAGCCTGCTGACGCCGCGGACGTCGCCAGAGGTGCTGCAGGTGTGGGAGGGACGGTTGGCGGGCAAGGAGGAGGCGGGGGTCAGCGCCGGGTAACGCACGGACGACGCACCATGAATTCTCCTCTCGGGGCGTTGAATACGACCATCGCGGCGGACCAACTGCATCTGTCACGGCTGCCGATCGAACGCTTCACATCGACAAGCGGTCCGCGGTCCTTCGTCGACGTTTCCGCGATTGCCAGAACGCGATCACGCCGCCAAGTGCGAGACCTGCGACGGCAGCGGTGAGTACCGATGTCTTCGTGTCCGCTCCCGCAGGAGCAGCCGGTTGGGGCGCTGCTGGTGCGGTGCTGGTTGCGGCGGGCGACGAGGGCGAGGGCGCGGAAGGCTCATCGAGAACGCCGGCGATGGTGAAACCGAAGGAGCCGGTCACGGGGTGGCCGTCCGCTGAAACCACTCGGTAGCCGACGGTGTACTCGCCGTTGCCGGGACGGTCTGCCGCGACGCTGGCGGTGAGGCGCGATCCTTCCACGCGCGGTGAGCCGGAGACCCAGTTCCGACCGTCAGCGCTGCTGACGACGATGTGGGCGAACGACGGGTTGATGTCCTCGGTGAAGGTCAACACGATGGCGTCCGGCGACCCCGTCACGGTCGCATCCTTGGCTGGGTCGGAGCTGGCGAGGCCCGTGTGCGCCGTGGCGATCCCACCGCCGGAAGACCAGAGGATCAGCGCTCCCAGACAGATCATGGCAGTGCGTAGGTTTGTGTTCACGATCCTCTTTTCGGTTCGCGCCCACGTGGCACTTCGCGGCGCACACCCGAGTGTATGTTTTCGGACAGCCGCGTGTGGGGGAGGCCGTCCCTCGAACTCACTCGTCACGATCGTCTACTAAGTCACTACATACTAAGGCATTCAGTAGGTAGGAATACGCCGGATCGCCTCCGCAAGGGTGCTTTTGGCCCGTGGGGGGCGGGCTCGGGAGGGTCGTGCGGTCGCGCAATGCCACCGCAGGCGTGGACATCGAGGACCGTTACTCGTAATCTTTCCGTGACCTACGTACCTAGACCATAGATGTCCCTGCCGCTGTGAGGATCTGTGCTTTGAGAATGGAACGTCGTGCCGCGGTGGGTCGATCGGCTATCGGCCTCTTGTCGGCAATCGTCGTCGTCGTGACGCTTGGCGACTCGGCAGGCATTGGCCGGGCTGACCCAGCATCGGACGCGCTGGCCCGCATGACGGAGCTGTCACGCGAAGCCGAGCAAACGACCGAGGCCATCTACTCCGCTGAACTCGATTTGGAAGCCAAGTTGGCACAACAGCGCGGTGCCGAGGATCGCCAGCGCATGGCGTCCGCGACGTCGATCGCCGCCCAAGCCGATCTGGCGAAGTACCAGGGCGCGGTGAACGAGGTGGCGGCCGCGTCCTACATGGGCGGGTCGACCAGCGGCATCAGCGCCGCGTTGAATGCCGAGTCCCCCCAGCGACTGCTGGAGGAACTGTCGCTGAACCAGCTCATGGCCACCCAGATGTCAGACCGCATGGCGGGGTTCCGTGCCGCGTCGACCCGCGCCGCCACCGCCGCTCGCGCAGCGGAGTCGTCGGCGCTGGCTGCACGGACGGCCACGGAGCAGGCGTCTGGCGTCCGCGCAGGCCTGCAATCGAAACAGAGTCGACTGCGCCTCCAGATCGCCGACGTGGAGGCGCTATATCGGACATTGACGCCGGATCAGCGTGCGGCACTGGCAGATCCGGGCCCGGTGTCACCCGAGCAGCCAGGGCCACCGGCGGGCGACACCGCCATCGTGGCGATGCCCGAGCCGCCGCGGCCGGAAGCGGTCGCGGCGCCGCCAGGTTCGCCGGACGGCGCGGCAGTCGTGCAAGCGGCAATGACCCGGGTGGGCGCGCCGTATTCGTGGGGTGCGACGGGTCCGGATGCCTTCGACTGCTCAGGCCTCATCAAATGGTCGTTCTTGCAGAGCGGTAAGTCGCTTCCGCGGTCGAGTCAAGCCTTGGCGGCAGGCGGGCAACCCGTCGCGATGCCCGACCTGCAGCCTGGCGACGTCGTCACCTTCTACTCCGACGCCTCGCACGCCGGCATCTACATCGGCGACGGGAACATGGTGCACGCCTCGACGTACGGCACTCCGGTGAAGGTGGCGCCGATCTCGTCGGCTCCGATCTACAACGCCCGGCGCTACTAACCGGTGGTTACGGCGTTGCCCGCCTTCCACTGATCCCAGGGGATGTTCCAGTCGCCGAGACCATCGGTGCCCGACAGCGTGGGGCCCACGGTGTTGAGGACCTCGACGATGTCGCCACGTTTGGTGTTGTCGTAGAACCACTTCCCGTTCTCAGTGCTGGCGTTGAGGCAGCCGTGGCTGACGTTGGAGCGCCCCTGGCTTCCGACCGACCAGGGGGCGGCGTGGACGTAGATTCCGCTGTAGGACATCTGGGTGGCCCAGTTGACCTCGGTGCGATAGCCGTCCGGTGAGTTCACCGGAACGCCATAGGTCGAGGAGTCCATGACCAGGAACGAGTACCGATCACCAATGATGTAGGTACCCCGGTCGGTTGGGCTGGAGTTCTTGCCCATGGAGATCGGCATGGTCTTCACGACGTCTCCGTTGACGCGAACGGTCATCGTCTTGGTGGTGTCGTCGGCGATGGCGATTACCTCGTCGCCGATGGTGAATCGGTTGGTGATGTCGTCCTGGCCGAACAGGCCGTCGCCCAGATCAACGCCGTAGGTGTTGACCTGCACTTCGACCGAGGTGCCGGGCTTCCAGTATTGCGCTGGCCGCCAACGGACTTCCCGATTGCTGAGCCAGTAGAAGGCACCTTCGACGGGAGGGTTCGTCGTGATCTTTATGGCGCGTTGCGCGGCGAGCCGGTCGGAGATGTCCTCGTCGAAACGCACGGCGACGGGCTGCCCGACGCCCACGACCTCTCCGTCGTTGGGGAGCGCGTAGGGCATCGTGAGATTCTGCGGCGAGTGGGTTGCGAAGGTGGCCGTGGTCTTGGTCCTCCCGCCGAGTCCCAACGCCTCGGCATTGAGCGTGTACTGCCGGTTGTACCCCAGCGGCTCCGCCGATCGCCACGTCACGCCGTCGGGACTCAGTTCCCCAGCGACGACGCGGCCCTCCTCGTTGACCAGGGTCACCGCGCCCAACACCCCGGCGCCGGCGGTCACGGTGATCGGCGACTCGACGGGAACCCCGATCGCACCGTCGGTAACCGACGCCTGCAGCTTTGGCACCAGCAGATCGCCGTAGGGCGTGCCCTTGTCGGTGATCTCGGCATTGGGCAGCTGCTGCGCCGCCGAGGACGAATCGGTGCTGCACGAGACGAGCCCAAGGGCGAGTGCGGCGATGCCGACGAGCAGCACGGTCGTCCACCACAGGCCTCGACGCCGTCGTGCCACGGAATCGATCGGCCTCATCGATGCCACTCCGTCCGTAGCCCAAGAATTGTCACCCCCACATCTTACGTATCATCTACGTAGACGAGAGTGCGAGCAGTGCCGCAGGGCGATCGTGGATCAGACGGGTGCTGACTGCCCATGACGGCACGGACGCCTCGGCCGAGAGCGCGATGGGTGACGCACCTGGCTACGTACGTAGTGGCATAGTAGATTGAGGCCATGAGGAGCGCCCTTGACGTGTCCTGTCGGGGACCTCGGTCGAGTTGGGGCTCACCCGAGCGTGCGCCGCGCGGAGCGCGAAGGGCTAGCCGGTTGATCGCGACGGCATTGTTGGTGGCGCTCGCGTTGGCCGCGGCGGTGTTGTGGACGGCCGACCCGTCGGTCGGCCACCCATCGGGAATGGTTGGCGTAGAGCGTCGTTAGTGTCCGCAGCATCGTTTCCTGAATGATCCAAGCTCGTCGGCAGGAAATCGTGTCTGCTACGCGAAGCAGATCAAGGCGCCTGATAGCGACAGGGCGACGATCGCCAACGGTGTCGCGGCCATTGCGGCCACTGCTCCGCTCAGCGTGGCCCGAGTCTGGATCTTGGCTAGGCCCCTTTGCGGATCCGTCAGGCGCTCGGCGCGGACGAGCACGGC
>NZ_JBEVLO010000096.1:0-36159 GCF_040509115.1 Mycobacterium sp.
TCGATGGCAGGGGTTCGGCGCCCTGAAGGAATTCCTCGAGTTTCTCGGCGCGCAGTCACCGTACGACCGCCTCGACGACGACGACCTCTCCCGCCTCGCCAAGGCCGTCGAAGTGGAGTACTTCACGGCGGGCACAGTGATCGTGGAGGCCGACGCGGCACCTCTGGATTGCCTCTACGTGGTGCGGGTCGGCGCGGTCGAGATCCTCGACCGTGGCCGGACTACCGACGTGCTGGGGGCAGGCGAGACGTTCGGTCACATCTCGGTGCTCTCCGGACTGCCTCCGCCGCTGCGGGTGCGTGCGGTCGAGGACACGCTCTGCTATCGACTGCCCGACCCGCGCACCCTCCTCGAGCATCCCGAGCGACTCCGGTTCGCCCACTACGGCGGGCTGGTGGCACGCGAGCGACTGATCAGCTCGGGCAGCTCGTTCGCGCGCCTGGAACGCCCGATCGGCGAGGTCGCCCATCCGATCACCTGGTGTGATGCCGACGATCAGATCCGGACCGTCGCCGAATTGATGACCACTGCCGGACGGTCGTGCGCACTGTTCCTGACCGGCGGTCAGATCGGCATCGTCACCGATGACGACTTCCGGCGCCGGGTCGCCACCGGCGAGGTCGGGGTGGACGCACCCATCAGCGCGATCGCCAGCACGCCCGCCATCGCGATGAGCGTCGACCGCACGGTCAGCACCGCATACCTGTTCATGGTCGAGCACGGCATCCACCACCTCGTCGTCGTCGACGCCGTCGGGTCGGCGGTGGGCGTGGTGCGGGTGGTGGACATGGCGGCCGCCGAGGTGCGCAACCCGCTGGTGATCCGCTCGGCCGCGGCGGCGGCCACCAGCATGGACGAACTGGTGGACGCCTGCAGGCTGCTGACTCCCACCACGGTTGAGCTCTGGGATGCCGGGCTGCCGGTCGAACACCTCGGCGCCCTGCTGTCGGCCATGGTTGAGTCGATCTACCGCAAGATCATCGAATTACACTCCAGCACAACGCCGTTGGCGGAGCTGGACTGTTCGTGGATGTTGATGGGCTCGCTCGGGCGACGCGAACCGCTGCCCAACTCCGACGTCGACACCGCCCTGGCGTGGGCGGTCAATGGCGCCGGTGACACCGTGTACACCAGGGAGCAGACCGCCGCGGCAACCGAACCCATCATGACGGCGCTCAAGGACTGCGGCCTGGCACCCTGCCCGCAGGGCCTGAACGCGTCGTCGCCGTTGTTCAACCGCTCGCAGCGACAGTGGCGCGAGGTCGCCGACACCTGGCGGGCCAACCCGGACAACGTCGACAACGTCCTGCTCGCCTCGACGATGCTCGACGCGCGGCCCATCACTCGGCCCGCGCTCATTCAACCGCTGCGCACGGCGTTGGTCGGCGGCATCGGTCGCGACGCCTTCACCCGATCCCTGAGCCGCTTCTCCATGAGAGACCGGCCGCCAAGCGGCTTCGTGCGCGAATTCGTCGTCGAACGCTTCGGTGAGCAGAAGGGGCATCTCAACCTCAAGAAGTCGGGCCTGCGCCCGGTCGCCTCACTGGCTCGGGCGCTCGCCCAGCGCACCGGCGACCCGACCGGTTCCACCCCGCAGCGGCTGGAAAGAGCGCACCGCAGCGGCCTTCTCACCGCTGACGAGGCCGACGCGCTGTCCGGTGCGTTCACCCTCTGCTACCACCTCGTCTTCGACAGTCAGATCGCCGCCATCAAGGAGGGCCGGGCCGTCGAGTCGGCCATCGACCCCGGCACCCTCGACCCGTTGGAACGCCGCCATCTGCGCAGCGCGTTCCGCACCATCAGCGGCATCCAGGATCGGTTGAGCCGCAAGTGGTTCGGATTCGACGGACTATGAGCCTCTTGACGAATTGGGCGCAGCGGCTGCGTTCGGGCGGCACGCGACGACCCGTCGCCACGGACGTGAACTGGCGTGGGGACACCTTCGTCGTCATCGACCTCGAAACCACCGGCCTTGACCCGCGCCGCGACCACATCGTGTCCTACGGCGCGGTCACGGTTCGCGAGGGTCGGGTGAAGACTGCCGAGTCGGTCTACGGCCTGGTGCACGTTCCCGGCGACGTCCCTGGCAGCTCCGTGAAATTCCACAACCTGCGCACCCAGGACCTCAACGACGCGCCGCCGGTGGCCGAGTGCGTTGCCACCCTCGACGCGCTCATTGGTGGCCATCCCATCGTCGCGCACTGCGCGTGGATTGAACGCTCCTTTCTGCGGAAGGCATTTCGACACTCCTACCTGCCGTTCACCAACCCGATCATCGACACCGCCGTGCTCGCACACCACGTGATCGACGTCCATGTCGACCCCGACAAGGTGGTCTCACTCGAATACGCCGCGGCGGCGCTCGGCCTTCCCATCCACTCGCCGCACCACGCCCTCGGCGACGCGGTCACCACCGCGAGCCTGTTCATCGCGCTTGCCGCCCGCCTGGAACGCGACCGCATCCTGACCACCTCGATGTTGTTGGAACTCTCGGAAGGACAACCATGACGACCGCAGTCCAGGTCTTCGGCACCGACCCCCGCACCGGCGAGGCCCTGCCACCGGTCACCGACGAGACCACCGAGGCTCGGGTGGCCGAACTCGTCGGCGCCGCCGCGGGCGCGGCAGCCGCGTTCGCCGCTGAGGACCGCAACGTGCGGGCCCGGCTCCTCGACGCGATCGCCGACGGCATCGAGGCCCACGGCGCCGAGCTGATCGAGACCGCTGCGGCTGAAACGGGATTCGGTGAGACCAAGCTCGACGGTGAGCTGAAGCGCGCCGCCTTCCAGTTCCGCTTCTTCGGGGACGTTCTGCGTGAGGGCAGCTATCTTGAGGCCGCCATCGACCCGCCCGCCGACACTCCGATGGGGCCACGCCCCGACCTGCGACGCATCCTGACGCCGATCGGTCCGGTGGCCGTGTTCGGGTCGAGCAATTTCCCGTTCGCGTTCTCGGTGCTGGGCGGCGACACCGCGTCGGCGCTCGCGGCAGGCTGCCCCGTCATCCTCAAGGCGCACCCGTCGCATCCGGCCACCTCGCAACTGTCCTACGACGTCATCGTCGCCGCCCTGGCCGAGACCGGGATCCCCGAGTGCGTGGTCGGCATCGTCCACGGCACCCCTGCAGGCGCGGCGCTCGTCGCGGAGCCCGCCGTGAAGGCCGTCGGCTTCACCGGGTCACTGCGGGGCGGCAAGGCGCTGATCGCCATCATCAACGGGCGCGAGGAACCCATTCCGTTCTACGGCGAGCTCAGCAGCCTCAATCCCGTAGTGGTGACGCCCGGCGCGGCCGAGGACCGCGCCGTGGAGATCGGCGCGGGATTGGTCGCGTCGTTCACCGTCGGCTCGGGTCAGTTGTGCACCAAGCCCGGTTTCGTCTTGGTGCCTGGCGGCAGCGCAGGCGATCGGCTGGTCGACGCGGTGCGCGCCGAACTCGGCAAGACCTCCGGGCACGTGTTGCTCAACGAGGGCATCTACACCGCCTTCACCGATGAGACCGCCGCGCTCAAGACACGGGGCGACGTGCGCACCGACACGGCGCCCGACAACGGCGGGCCGGGTTTCGCGGTCACGCCCATGGTGGTCGAGACCACGCTCGACGAGCTCGATCCGACGATCGTGCACGAGGTCTTCGGGCCGATCACGATCATCGTCAGATATCCCGTCGACGCGGTGGTCAGCTCGGCCACGACGGTATTCGACACCTTCCCCGCCTCGCTCACGGCGACCCTGCACCACGCCGACCGCGACGAGGCGCTGCAGCAGCTCACCGACTTGGCGTCTGCCCGCGCCGGTCGGGTGGTCTACAACGGCTTTCCCACCGGCGTGGCCGTCTCGTGGGCGCAGCACCACGGCGGCCCGTGGCCGTCGACCAATTCGCTGCACACGTCGGTCGGCGCGACCGCGATCCGGCGCTTCCTGCGGCCGGTCACCTATCAGAACGCGCCGCAGCACGTGCTCCCCCGGGAGTTGCGTGACGACTACACCGACATTCCACGACGCCTCGACGGCACGTTGCACACCAGTTGACGCCGACCTGCCCCGCGCGTCGAGCAGCGTGTACCGCTGCGAGCTCACGCGGCCGCCCCCTCCAGACTCAGCAGGGTGCGCTTGGCCTCCACTCCCCCGAGGTAACCGCCCATGCTGCCGTCGCTACGGACCACTCGATGACACGGCACCACGACGGGCAGGGGGTTCGTCGCGCAGGCGGTGCCGACCGCGCGAACGGCCTTCGGATTTCCCGCCAACTCGGCGACGACCGCATAGCTGGCAGTGTGGCCGTACCCGATCTCGGGCAGGTGATGAAGCACGGTGCTGCGGAAGCCGGCCGACAGTCGCCAATCCAGGGCGACGTCGAATCGCTTTCTGGCACCGGCGAAGTACTCGTCGAGCTCGCGGGCGACACGATCCAGTCTGGCGGGCGCGCGCAGGATCCGGGGACTGACCGCATCGGACAGCCGCTGCAGGACGACGTCGTGATCCTCGACCGCGAAGGCCACCCTGAGGACGCCGACTTCGGTCGCGGCGACGAGCAGCGGTCCGACGGGCGTGTCCACGATCCGGAAGGCCACGTCGAGTACTCGCTCGCGCTGGGCGGCCGACGCGAGTCGCGTGTGCAACTCGGCCATTTCGTCGTCGGCGGGTTCGTGGGCGAGGTGCCCAATGAGATGGTCGTCGGTCATTGCAGTGTCTCCGTCTGGGGGTAGGTGCGTCTCAGCGCGGCGATGCCGTCGGCGGATGCGCGTCGGGCGGATTCGGTACTGCCGCCAAGCATCTCGGCGACGTCGGCATAGGGCAGGCCTGCGAGGTAGTGATAGGCGACGGCCTGTCGCTGTTTGACGGGAAGTCGACTCAAGGCGTTGGCCAGGTCGTCGTCGGCTTCGGCGGGCGGGGCGGCAGGCGGCTCGGGCACGTCGTCGGTCGGGATGGCCCGGCGCGCCCTGGCCCGGACGATGTCGACGGCCTTCCGATGCGCGATCGTCACCAGCCAGGCCTCGATGTTGGCGTCGTCCGCGAGGTTCGGATACGCCTTGAGTGCGGACAGGAACGTCTCCGACCACGCATCGTCGGCGTCGACCGGGCCCACCACCGCCCGGCACACGCGCAGCACCATCCGCCCGTGGTCGGACACCACCGTCTCGAACGGCTTCTTGGGCATTGCGTCGTCCATCAGGGTGATCGAACTCCTACAGACCCGAAATCAGGGCGTCCTGATAGGGGATGCGCTCCGCGCTGCACACCCGCTCGCGCTCCAGTTCGAGTAGGTGCCGCTTGCGGCCGATTCCTCCGGCGTACCCGGTGAGCTTGCCATCACGCCCGACGACCCGGTGACACGGCACGATGATCGACAAGGGGTTGCGCGCGACCGCCGCACCGATCTGCTGGGCCGTCACACCACCGATCCATGTGGCGAGATCTCCGTAGGTAGCGGTGCCGCCGTAGGGAATGCCTGCCACCAGATCCCACACCGACTCTTGCAGCGGGTCGCCAATCGGGCTCGAGTCCAACTCGAACACCCGCCGCTCGCCTGCCAGGTACTCGGTCAGCTGCCGTGCGGTCTCGTCGAACCCCTCGTCGCGGCGGGGGCCGAATGACGCGGCCTTCGGGCGATACCAGTGGTGGGGAAAATACAGGCCCCGAAGTCCGCCCTCGTCGCGGACCAGTGTGAGCTCACCGAGGTCCGACGGCACGACGGTGTGCCAGACGGGCAGTGATCGTAGATGGTGCACGGACTTCTCCTTCGACTGTTCACGGCGGACGAAGGGAAGACGTCGGCGGCGCGTCCAACGTGAGGTTGCTTGGCCGATTGCACCCAAGAGTGTCCACGCACACATAAAATCGATCTAAGAGTGTCATGCAGGACATTGAGCACCGGACCGGCTGTGACGACACTCATGGCATGACCCAAACCGTCCACGACATCACACTCCCGCCACCCGCGGCCTCCGAAACCGGGGTGCGCGGCATCATCAACCCTGCGACCGGTGCCGTCATCGAGACCGTCCCGGAACACGGCGCCGACGGCATCGACGGCGCAGTCGCCGACGCGAAGGCTGCGTTCGAGGCCGGACCCTGGCCCGCCATGGTCCGCAGCGAGCGTGCGCGGTTGCTGTTGCGCATCGCCGACGCGATCGAGGCGGACTCCGGTCGCCTCTACACACTGGAGGCCCGCAACAACGGCCGCCCCATCACCGAGACGCGGGCTCAACTCTCCCGGGTCCCCGAGTGGTTCCGATACAACGCCGGTCTGCTCGCCGCCCAGCGCCAGGCGGTGCTTCCCGGCGACGGACCGTATCTGACCTATCAGCAGCGCCTTCCCCTTGGCGTCTGCGGAATCATCACCCCGTTCAACCACCCGCTGCTGATCCTGGCGCGCAGCCTCTCCGCGGCGCTCGCCAACGGCAACACGGTCGTCGTCAAACCGTCCGAACTCACTCCCCTGACCACCCTGGCGTTGGCCGACATCATCGCGTCTGCCGGGATGCCGGACGGGGTGGTCAACATCGTCACCGGCGGACGCGAGGCCGGAGCCCGGCTGACCCAGCACCCCGACGTCGCCAAGATCACGCTCACCGGGGGCACCGAGGCCGGGCGCGCGGCGGCGATTGCCACCGCCACCCGATTCGCCAGAGTGACAGCGGAATTGGGCGGCAAGACCCCCGTCGCCATCTTCGACGACGTCGATCCGGTCGCCGCTGCCGAGGGCGCGGCGTTCTCGGCGTTCGTCGCGGCTGGCCAGTCCTGTGTCGCCGGTTCCCGATTCCTCGTCCAGCGGGGTGTTTACGACGCGTTCGTCGCTGCCCTGTCGGCACGGGCCCGCGCGATCCGCGTCGGCGATCCCATTCAGCCCGAAACCCAGATCGGTCCGCTGATCAGCGCCGCCCAACGCGACAAGGTTCGGCGGCTCGTCGCGATCGGCGTCGACGAGGGGGCCCGACTGGCCTGCGGTGGCGGTGTGCCCGACCTGCCGCAACCATTGAGCAACGGCTTCTTCTTCGAGCCGACCGTACTGGCGGACGCGCGGATCGACATGACCGTCTCCCAGGAGGAGATCTTCGGACCCGTCGCGGTGGTGATCCCGTTCGACGACGAGGAGGACGCGGTGCGGATGGCCAACGACAACAGGTACGGCCTCGGCGCCGGGGTCTGGACCACCGACGTCGGCCGGGCCCACCGCGTCGCCTCCCGGATCGTGGCCGGAATGGTCTGGGTCAATGACCATCACCGGCTCGAACCGTCGCTGCCGTGGGGCGGGGTGAAGGAATCCGGCACCGGCAAGGATGCAGGCACCGAGTCCTTCGACGACTTCTCCTGGATCAAGACCGTGGTCGTCCGCACCGCCGCCGAACCCGTCGACTGGTACGGCGGCAGCGAACAAACCCGGCTCAACTGACCCTAATCACGCACTGCAAGAAAGGCTTTCACATGTCCACCTACACCGCGCCCACCGGGAACTCACCCGGGTGGCGCAAGGAAATCAGCCGAACACAGTGGCTGGTCCTCGCCGGAACCACCCTCGGCTGGGGCCTCGACGGCTTCGCAGGCAGCCTCTACATCCTGGTGCTTGGCCCCGCGATGAGCGAGCTCCTCCCCAACGACGGAATCGCGGTCACCCCCGCATCAATCGGCTACCACGGCGGACTCACCGTCGCGCTGTTCCTGATCGGCTGGGCCACCGGCGGCATCCTGTTCGGCGTTCTCGCCGACTACTTCGGTCGAACCATGGTGCTGTCCCTCGGCATTCTCACCTATGCCGTGTTCAGCGCGTTGGCCGCCTTCGCCGACACCTGGTGGCAGCTCGGCATTCTGCGCTTCGTCGCCGGACTCGGCTCCGGCGTTGAGGCTCCCGTCGGGGCCGCACTGATCGCGGAGACGTGGCGAAACCGGTTCCGCGCCAGGGCGGGTGGCGTGATGATGTCGGGCTACGCCGCGGGCTTCTTCGCGGCGGCGGCCGCCTACGCCGTGTTCGGCAGCCACGGCTGGCGCCCCATGCTGGCACTGGCCGGCCTGCCGGCGCTGGTCGTGTGGTTCATCCGCCGCTACGTGCCGGAGCCACCCGAGGTCGACGCGCAGATCCGAGCCCGGCGGGAGCGAAGGGACAACGGCACCAGCACCTCCCACGACCGTTTCGTCCTGCGCAGGTTGATCTCACCGCCGCTACGGCACCCGATGCTGGTGTGCACCGCGCTCGCCTCAGGCGCACTCATCACCTTCTGGAGCGTCTCCACCTGGTACCCGCAGATCATCCGTCAGCTCACCGCCAGCGAGAACCTGCCCGCCGCGCTGGCCGACCACCGTGTGGCCACCACCGCAATGCTCTTCAACGCAGGCGGCATCCTCGGCTACGCCTCCTGGGGCTTCCTTGCCGATGCGATCGGCCGACGCAAGGCATTCATGGTGAGCTTCGCCGTCTCGGCCGCCACCGTGGCGTACGCCTTCCCGTTCGAGCGCAGCTACACCGAATTCCTGTTCCTCATGCCACTTCTCGGCTTCGGACTCTTCGGCGCGCTGTCCGGAACGTTCATCTACGCCCCCGAGCTGTTCCCGCCCAGCTGCCGGTCGACGGCGTTGGCCGTCTGCAACAGCGTCGGCCGCTACGTGACCGCACTCGGCCCGCTCGCGGCGACCGCGATCGCCACGTCGTGGTTCGGTGGCGACCTCGGCCTTGCCACCGCATCGGTCGCCGCCTTCGGCCTGATCGCCGTCGTCGGACTCGCGTTCGCCAGGGAAACCCGGGACGAGCCGATGCCCACCGACCCCGCACCGACATCACCGCAGTCCGTCCACGACACCGAGAAGAGCGCGTCATGACCGATTACAGCTCCGCCACCGCCATCGTCGTCGGCGGCTCGATCGGCGGCCTTACCACCGCACTTCTCCTGCGTGACCTGGGCTTCACCGTCGACGTGTACGAGCGCACCCCCACCGCGCTCGATGGTCGCGGCAGCGGGATCGTTCTGCAACCCGACACCGTTCGCTGGTTCACCGAGCGCAGCAGCCAGGACCTGGCCGACCTCAGCACGTCCACGTCCTACGTGCAATACCTCGCGCCGTCGGGCGACCTGGTGCACCGCGAGCAGTGCACGTGGACTTACACCTCCTGGGGGACGTTCTACCGGGCTCTGCTCGCCGACTTCGGCACCGAGCACTACCACTACGGCGAATTCGCCTGCGGCTTCAGCGAAGACGCCGACGGGGCGACCGTACGCTTCGTCAGCGGTCGAGTGGAGTCTGCCGACCTCGTCGTCTTCGCCGACGGCGTCACGTCGGTGGCACGGGAACGCTTCGACCCCGGCTCCGGTCGGCACTACTCGGGTTACGTCGGGTGGCGTGGCACCGTTCCCGTGCGTGACCTCGACGACGACACCCGCGCGGTGCTGCAGGACGCCATCTCGTATGCCGTGATCCCGCACTCGCACATCACCATGTACCCCATCCCCGGCGAGAACGGCCTTGCCGCCGAAGACCAGTTGATGAACTACGTCTGGTACCGCAACGTGCCCGCCGGCCCCGAGCTGACCGAGATGCTGATCGACAAAAGGGGTTTCCTCGGCAGCGTGTCCGTGCACCCGGGACAGGTCCAGGACCGCTACGTCACCGAGATGAAGGCAACAGCCGCCGCTACGCTGGCCCCGGCGATCGCCAACGTGGTCACCCAAACCGACACGCCCTACCTGCAAGTCGTCTCCGACAGCCGCGCGGCACGAATGGCGATGGGCCGTGTCGCCCTCATCGGCGACGCGGCGTGCGCGGCCCGCCCGCACGCCGCGGCGGGCACGGCCAAGGCGGCGGCCGACGGATGGGCGCTTGCCGATGCCCTCTCCGACGCCGGTGGCGACATCGTCGCCGCGCTGACCAAGTGGGAGCCCGCCCAGCTCCAACTCAGTGACGCTCTTCTGCGACGCGTCGTGGCGATGGGCGAACGGTCTCAGTTCACCAACACGTGGACCCCCGGTGACCCGGATCTGCGATTCGGGCTATACGGACCCGGCCACTAAGCGATTCGAGGAGTTGTCATGCCCCACTTGTTCACCCCGCTGACGTTGCGTGACGTGACGTTCGCCCACCGGGCCTGGATGTCGCCGATGATGCAGTTCGCGGCGGCCCCCGACGGCGACGACGTCGGCTCACCGTCGGACTGGCATCTGCAGCACCTGGGCTCGCGCGCCGTCGCAGGCGCCGCGCTCGTCATGGTGGAGGCCACCGCGGTCGACCCCATCGGGCGCAGCAGCGTCTACGACGTCGGACTCTGGAATGATCGTCAAGCCATGGCATTTCGACGGATCACCGACTTCGTCTCGGCTCAAGGATCGGTACCTGGCATCCAGCTGGTGCACGCGGGCCGCAAGGGCTCCACCGGACGGCCATGGCCGGACGACAGCCGAGCACCCGAGAGCTGGCCGACGGTGGGGGCTAGCGCGTTGCCATTCGGACGGCTCCCCAGCCCGGCCGAACTGAGCGTCGGGGAGATCGAGTCGATCGTCCAGTCGTTCGCCGAGTCGGCACGGCGCGCCGCCGCGGCGGGCTTCAAGGTGCTGGAACTACATGGTGCCCACGGCTATCTGATCCACCAGTTCCTGTCGCCACACTCCAACGTCCGCACGGACCGCTACGGCGGGTCGCGGGAGAACCGGTTGCGGTTCGCGCTGGAGGTCACCCGCGCCGTCCGCAGCACTTGGCCCGAGGGGTTGCCGCTGTTCTTCCGGGTCTCGGCCACCGACTGGCTGGGCGGCGACACCGAGGACGAACGCCCCGGCTGGACCGTCACCGACACCGTCGAGTTGGCGGAGCGCCTCAAGGCTCTCGGCGTAGATCTGATCGACGTGTCCTCGGGCGGGTCCGCACCAGATGCCCGCATTCCCGTCGGCCCGAGCTATCAGGTTCCGTTCTCCGCACGGGTGCGCAAGGAAGTGGAGATCCCCACCGCGGCAGTCGGTTTGATCACCACTGCCGAACAGGCCGACGACATCGTCGCCGGCGGGGAGGCCGATGCCGTCTTCCTCGCCCGTGTCCTGCTCCGCAACCCCGCGTGGATCCAGCAGGCTGCCGACCACCTCGGTGCCACGCTGCGCCATTCCCCGCAGTACGCCAGGGCGTTCCACTAATCCGCGTGCCGATCAGTCTTCGGGTGCGCGGATCACCAGTGCGGGCGTGACAAGCCGAGGTGATCGCGCAGCGTGGTGCCCTCGTACTTGCGTCGAAACAGCCCGCGGCTCTGCAGGATCGGGACCACCTCGTCGACGAACAGCGGCAAACTCTCCTCGATCACGTCGAACATGAGGTTGAAGCCGTCGATCAGGCCAGTGGCGAACCACTGCTCGAAGGTGTCGGCGACGGTTTCCGGCGATCCGACGATGGTGAGATGGCCCGTGCCGTCGCGGAGTAGTTCGCGTAGCGGCTTGCCGGACTCGGCGAGGGACACGATCGAGCGGATGAATCCCTCGGAGTTGACCCTCTTGCGTTCCTCGAGGTCGACGCGGTGCAGCGGAAGCGGCTCGTCCAGATTCAGCTCGGCGGGATTCAGGCCTAGCCTGCCCGCGAGGTATTGCCTGCCGCTGAGTGATCCGTCGATCGCGTCGAGCTCGTCGCGGCGGCGCGCTGCCTCGTCGTCGGTCGACGCGAGAGTCAGCGCAGCCCCGGGAAGCACGATCACCGGCTCCCGTCCGCCCGCACGAGCCGCGGCGAACGCGGCGAGCCGGTGTCGGTAGTCCCTGGCCGCGTCGAGGGTCATCGCGGAGACGAAGACCGCGTCCGCGTGGCGGTTGGCCAGGTCCAGGCCGTCGTCGGAGGCGCCTGCCTGGAAGATCACCGGGATGCCCTGTTCGGACGAAGGAACGGTCGAACCGCCGTGCACCCGGAAGAACTCGCCGTCGTGCGCGGTCTCGACGACCGAGCCCCGCGCCGCGAACACCCCGGCTGACTTGTCGGCGACGATCGCGTCCGGCGTCCAGGTGCGCCAGAGTGCCTGGACCACATCGGCGAACTCCCGCGCCCTGGCGTATCGCTGCGTCTTGTCGGGGATCGAGTCGAGACCGAAGTTGGAGGCGATGCGCGGGTTGTGGTTGGTGACGACGTTCCAGCCCGCGCGCCCGTGTGACACCCGATCCAGGCTCTGGATGGAACGGGCGAGGTTGTAGGGGTGGTGCCACGTGGTCGAGACGGTGGCGACGAGACCCACCGACTCGGTGTGGGCGGCGGCGGCCGTCAGCGCGATCACCGGATCCAGCCGAGCGGCACTCGCATTCGTCTGCCAGTCCGGATCCAACGCCTGCTGATCGGCAAGGAAGAATGCGTCGAACAGTCCGCGCTCGGCCTCTTGCGCCAGCCGCACGTAGAACTCGCCCGTCGCGGTCGATGCCGGGTCGATACCGGGCCGCCGCCACGCCGACCGATAGGTACCTAGCCCGGGAGCGTTGAGCCCGAGGTGCAGTTGCCGACGCGTGCCGGACATTCAGCTCTTCCAGGTGAGATAGAGCCAAGGGTGGCTTTGGGTTTGCGTGAAGCCATGCACGGAAGAGTTGGCCACGAAGGTCTGCGTTCGCTCGGTCAGCGGCAGCACGTACGCCTGATCGAGAACGTACTGCCCGAAGTCCACTGCCGCGCCGTGCCGCTCGGCCTCGTCCTTGGGGGTGCCATAGAGCACCGTCTGAGCCAGGTTTTCGAGCTTCGCGTCCTTGCCATGGAGCTTGAACACGTCGGCACCGTCGGCCCTGACCGCGTTGGCAAGCGACCATGCAGCCTCGTGGTTCACGCTCTGGTAGATCAGGCCGATGTCCGGGCTCTTTGCAGCACTCGGGTAGTCCGCCCAGGAGGCCTGACGGAGCTCCAGCTCGATTCCGACGTTCTTCAGTTGTTGCTGGAGGAACTCGAACGTCGAGGGAGCGCCGACGGTGTACACGTCGATGAGGGCGACCAGCTTGAGCGGCTCACCTTCCGCGTTGTGCCGTATCCCGTCTGGTCCCAGCTTCCAGCCCGCGTGGTCCAGCAGCTCAGCGGCTTTGGCCGCGTCGTACGCGACCTGGTTGCTCTGGTCGACGTAGTCGACGCCGGCGCTCCCGAACAGTCCGGTCGCGGCCTTGTAGTTGGGGGCGTAGACGGTGTCGATGAGCTTCTGCTTGTCAACGGCCAAGGTGAGCGCCTTGCGTACGTTCACGTCGTCCAAGAACGGGGCACTGCTGCGCAGGACCAGCACGTAGGTTCCCTGATCGCCGTACGACTGCGTGATGACCTGCAGGCCTTCGGCTTCGGCGGCCTGCTGCGAACTGGGGTCGATGTAGTGGATCAGATCGCCTTGCTGCGACTCCAGGCTGCCAAGTCGAACGCTGTCTTCGGTGACCCCGACGGTGGTGAACCCGTCCAGGTAGGCCTCGCCCTGGTTGGACACGCCTTCCGGCGCCCATGCGTAACCCTCCCGCCGTGCGAGGTTGACCTCGTCCAACGTCCCGTCCTCGATCACGAACGGACCACTGCCGACGAGGTTGGTCGCAACGTTCTGGCCCTTGGCATCGAGGCCGAAATACGACGACGAGACCAATCCCGACGCCGTTGCGTCACTCAGCACCGTCAGGAAGTACGCGAAAGGCTTCTTCAGCTTGATCGTGACGGTCTTCGCGGCGTTGTCCGCGGTGATCGTGTCGACCTCCGGCCATGACGCGTGCTTGACGTTGCCCAAGGCATCCCCGAACGCCCTGAACTCGAAGTTCTTCTTCACGTTCTCGGCGTCCAGCGGACTTCCGTCGCTGTAGGTCACGCCGTCACGGAGCACGAAGGTGTGGGTGAGGCCGTCGTCGCTGACGGTCCAGGACTTGGCAATCCACGGCTTGATGGTCGTGCCGTCCGGGTCTCGCCACACGAGACGGTCGAACACGTTGTTGGCGATGGGCTGGGCCTGATACCAGTTCAGATCAGACAGCAGGAAGGACTTGAGCGGCTGGTAGTCCAGGTACGTCAGATGTCCTCCCCGCTGTGGCTCCCCACCCGAGGTCGGCGAGCCGCCATCACCACCGCTGGCGCAGCCCGCGAGGAGCAGAACGCCGGCGGCGAGTGCTGCCACGGTCGTTCGCAAGAGCCGTCTTGGCACGGTATGAATCCCTTCTGGTTGCGTTCGAGCGCAACTGCCTTCTTGAGAGTGGACGTGAGAGTGGATGTGAGAGTGAATGGTGTTGGGAGGAAGGTCTTCTCAGCTCCCCGCTGCATATTCCAGGACGGTCCGCGCAGCCCCGTGGTGCCGCTCAACCCTTTCGCCAGGAATGGACTCCAGGAGCTTGACCGTGTACGGGTCCGTCGGCGATGCGAAGAGATCCCCGGTGGTCTTCGACTCGATCAGACGCCCCTGGTTCAGCACCGAGACGTAGGTCGCGACCTGCCTGACCAGGCCGAGGTCGTGCGAGATGAAGACGTAGGTGAGCTGCTTGGCCTCTTGCAGGCTCAACAGCAGCTCGACGATTCGCGCCTGTACCGTCACGTCGAGCGCCGAGGTCGGCTCGTCCAACACCAGGATGCGCGGCGAGAGTGCCAGCGCCCTGGCAATGGCTACGCGCTGCCGTTGGCCGCCAGAGATCTCCGCAGGCTTCCTGGGGAGGAACTCGCCGGAGAGGCCAACTTGATCCAACACTTGCAGGACCACGTCGCGTCGTTCCGCGCGTTCGTGTAGGCCGTGGATGTCCAGAGGTTCGCGGACGAGCTGCTCCACGGTGTATCGCGGGTCCAACGCGGCGAGCGCGTTCTGGTATACGAGCTGGAGCTGTCGCGCGTTGGGGTTGGTGTCCGAGGGATGGGCTGGGAGGCGGCGCCCGAAGACGTCGACTTCCCCTGCGCTGAAATCAACCAGCCCGGCGAGGATCCGCGCCAAAGTAGTCTTCCCGGAACCCGATTCACCAACAACCGCGTGGATGGTCCCCTCATGGATCGTCAAGCTGAGGTCGTCGACGGCGGGCGCACTCGCATCCGCCCGGCCATTTCGATTGGGGTACACCTTGGTCAGGTTGCGAATCTCGATGACAGCGTTCGCCGTGCCTGGCCTTGCGCGCTCGGCTCGACGGGTCGCGTTCGATGCGAGCCCAGGCGCATCCGCGATGAGCTGCTGGGTGTAGGCCGCCCGAGGACGACGAAGCACCTCGGGCGTCGAACCCGCCTCCTCGATCTGGCCGTCGTTGAGGACGACCACCGAGTCGCTACGGTCATGCGCCAGACCGAGATCGTGAGTGATGAGCAGAACCCCGAGCCGGAGTTCTGCCTGGAGCTCGTCGATCAGGTCGAGGATGACCGACTGCACCGTCACGTCGAGAGCCGAGGTGGGCTCGTCGGCGATGAGCACCTCGGGATTGCCGGCGATCGCGGCCGCGATCAGCACACGTTGAAGCTGACCCCCGGAGAGCTCGTGTGGATACGAGTCGGCCTTGGTGCGGGCGTCCCGGATACCAACGCGATCCAGCAGTGCAATGGCGTCACCCTCGGCCTGGTGACGACCGATCCCACGATGCAACGAAAGGGACCGGGCGACAAGCGTTCCCACCTTCTTCAGCGGATCCAGCGACCCGAGCGGGTCCTGGGGGATGTACGCGAGCAGCCGACCCCGGCGGGCGCGCCATGCCCGCTGACCGAGTCCTACGACGGAGGTGCCGTCCAGCGTCGCATCACCCGACACGATGCGACCGTTCGGAGGGAGCAGACCCGCGACCGCTTGGGCGATGGTGCTCTTCCCAGAGCCTGATTGCCCGACCAGCGTCACGGTCTGGCCGGCAGCGACGGAGAAGGTGGCGTCGTGGACCACCGTATCGAACTCGCGGGAGCGACGGCGCTGGTAGCCGACGCTCAAGGCGTTGACGTTCAACAGCATTCGAGGCTCACCGGGCGCGGTTGCAGAGACCATCTAGCCGACCCTTCTGCGGACGAACTGGCTGATTCGGCTGATCGCCAGCACCGAGAAGACGATCGCTGCTGCCGGGTAGATCAGCAATCCGGGGGACGCGATGATGTACTTCCTTCCCTCGGAGACCAGCCGACCCCACTCCGGTTCAGGCGGCGGCGCCCCGAACCCGAGATAGCTGAGGGCCGCAATCCACAGGATCGCCGAACCGAACTGCAGTGCCGACAGCGCGAGCACCGATCCGTACGAGTTCGGGAGCACGTGGCGGGCCAGCACCCTGACACGGCCAGCTCCAAGATGCCCGGCAGCCTCCACGAACTGAAGATTCCGCACCGTGAGCACTTCCGATCGCATCAGCCGGGTGAACGTCGCAATGCTTGCCACGCCGACCGCGACGGCGGCACTGAACTGCCCGAAGCCGAGAGCCACGACCACCACCATCGAGAGCAACAGACCAGGAATGGACAGCAGGACGTCGACGATCCGACCGATGATCGTGTCCGTGACACGGCCGAAGTACGCACCCAGCAGGCCAAGCACGATGCCGGCGGCCAAGCCAATGGACACGGCGATCAGGGAGCCGGACAACGTACGACTGGTGCCGTAGACGATTCGCGAATACAGATCACGGCCCAGGTAGTCGGTCCCCAGCCAGTACTCGTGGGACGCGGGGAGGAACGATTTGCCCACCTCGTCAAGTGGCCCGTGGCTGGTGGCAAGGCCGGGGACGAGCACGAAGACGAGCAGACAGAACACCCAGCCGAAGGCCAGCACGTCACCGGGGCGGACGTCTCGAATGGCGTTGCGCCACTTGCTCCCTTGCGGGCTTACGGCTTCGATTGTCGACGCATCCAGGCTGTCGGTCATTTGGAGCTCTTGTCCACTCGTGGATCGATCAACGGATACCCCAGGTCGGTTATGAGATTGATCGTCGTGAAGATCGCCCCGACCAAGACCGTCACGAACAGCACGACCGGGCTGTCCTGGTACGTGACCGCCTGCTCGGTCTCCCATCCGATGCCCCTGCGGTTGAAGATGATCTCGGTGATGACCGACCCGGCGAGAAGCTCGGCCGCCGTCAAACCGAGCAAGGTCACGGCGGGAATCGCGGCGTTCTTGAGAATGTGTCCACCGACGATCCGCGGCGTCGAATTGCCCTGAGCCCGCAAGGTTGCGACGAACGGTGCGCGGGACGACTTCTCCAGCCCCTGGATGAGCACCTGGGCGATGGGCGCGCAGACTGCGATCGCCAACGTCAGCGCAGGCAACACCAAGGATCTGAGGCCTTCGTCTCGGATGCTCGACACCCAACCGAGTTGGAACGAGAAGAAGTACAGGAAGAGCAATCCCGTCACGAAGGTCGGCACGGAAAGGAAGAACCCCGGGAGCGCGTGGAAGAACGACCGGACCGCCTGTCCGGGCGCGAACACGGCTACCAGCGCGATGGCGGTGGATAGCACCAGTGAGATGACGAACGCGAGCAGCGAGAGCTGAAGCGTGGAGGGAAAGGCGTGGAGAACCATCTGATCGACGGGCAGGCCGGTTCGCAGCGAGTATCCGAAATCGCCATCGAAGATTCGTCCGGTGTAGGCGATGAACTGCTCGAACAGACTCTTGTCCAGCCCGTAGTAGGCCAGCAGTTTTTGGGCCTCGTCGTGCGGCAGCGGACTGTCGGGGTTCTCGATCCTCGACCGAATCGGGTCGCCGGGCAGCACGTACAGCACCACGAACACCAAGACGTAGGTGAGCACGATGACGAGGAGCGCCTGGAACGTGCGACGCACGACGAAGCCCGAGTCCACTCTCGACAGTGGTCCCCTGCCGTTGCGCGACGAGCGGGTGATACGGCGGCCTTGGTCGACACGAGGTCGCTCGACCTGCGCGATGGCACCACCCATGGCCAGCACGGGAGCCGAGGTAATCCCGACCTGCGGGGTGTCGTGATCCAACGGGTGCACGCCCACGATCATCGAGGTCACGACCGCCAGAACTCAGGGCTTCGATCTACGGAATCGTGGTAGCTGTCCTTAACGTTCGCCGCGGGATTGACTGCCGACGTGCCGACAGCGAGTGCCCGCCACGTACATGCCGTTCACGTGCATGCCGGTCGTGCTGAGCTGCAGTTGATTTCACCATCGCCTGATACTGGTGCGGAATAGGGCCTCGTGTGTCCGGCGTTGGTCCTTGGGAGTGGACCGAGCATACGGAGGCGTTGCATGAGGGTTGGAATCATCGGGGCAGGTCAGATCGGCGGGACGCTGACGCGTCGGCTGCGCGAGCTCGGTCACGAGGTGAACGTGTCGAACTCGCGTTCTCCGGAGACGCTTGCTGACCTTGCGAACGAAACCGGTGCGACGGCGGTATGGGCGAATAATGCGGCGGTTGATGCGGACCTCGTGATCGTGAGCATTCCGCAGAAGAACGTTCCCGCCCTCGCCGACGGAATCGTCGCTGCGCGGAAGCCGGGCGCCCCGGTCATCGAGACCAACAACTACTACCCGCAGCAGCGCGACGGTGAGATTGCGGCAATCGAAGACGGTCAGCTCGAGAGTGCGTGGGTCGCCGAGCAGATCGACGCACCGGTATACAAGGTGTTCAACGGAATTTGGTGGAAGCATCTGCTTGAAAACGGACGGCCCAGCGGCGCATCCAACCGCATCGCACTCCCGATCGCCGGCGAGGACGGGCCGGGCCGGGCACTGGTCCACGACATCGTCGACCAACTCGGATTCGAGCCCGTCGACGCCGGTCCAATTTCCGAGTCGTGGCGGCAACAGCCCGGAACACCGGTGTACGGCAAGGACTTCAACGCGGACGATACCCTCAAGGCACTTGCCGAGGCGTCTCCCGAACGCACACCCGAGTGGTCCGCACGCACGGTTTGAGCTGGTGTGGTGGATCGATGTTAGCCGACTCAGCCGTGGGGAGGTTCGGTTCTGCTGCGCTGCCATAGCGGCAGCGCCGCCCAGAAGCAGGTGAGGGCGAGTCCCGCGCAGATCCCAGCTGCCCAGGACGCCGGACGTCCCGCGACGACGTCGAAGACGACCACCACGACTCCGGTCAGCGCAGCGCCGAGCAGCGCCACCCCCGCCATCGCACACCGATGCGCCGAGGCCACCAAGGTGGGCAGGCGATGCCGTCGGAACATCACCCGGTGCATTGCGACGGGTGCGATCAGCAGGACCGTCGACCCGACCGACGCAGCGACGGTCAGCAGGTACACGGTGCGCATGGTGGCGTCCAAGTCCAGGAAGCGCTGCTGGAATGGCAGCGTCAACAGGAAGCCGGTGAGGATCTGACCGCCGGTCTGTGCGACGCGGAGCTCCTGCAGCAGACTGGCCCAATTGCGGTCCAGCCGTTCGATTTCGGTCTCGTCGCGAGCCTCGCGATCCCACTGCTGATCACCACGGGGATCGTCGACGTCCATATCCACGATGGTGACAGAATCCAATGGATTCGGATACGAAAAGGGGGCACCCGCCCACGAGGTGCCCCCTTTGGCTCATCGGGCCGCGCCAGTTCGTTTCGTCCCGATCATTCAAACACGTTGGGACGAGGCTTGATTCCACGTGTGAGACGATTCAGCCAATCGACAGCAACTCACCGGCCGACACCCAAGGGGCGGCTTGCCTAGATCCCCCGTTCGACCGGCAACAGCCCGCGATCGACGGCGGCGACCATGGTGGCGTGGTCGGCCTCGGTCTGGTCGGCGTAGTGCCTCGCGAACGTGCCGAGCGCCCGGTCCACCTTGTCGGAACCGCCCATGTAGCCGGCGATCATCGACGCGCCGCTGGTCCTGGCGTGGCCCTTGGCCAGGAGCTGGCCGACCACGCCCGCGTAGTCGGCCAGCGCTGAGGCGTCGATCGCGTCGAGCGGGATGCGGCCCTTCATGTTCCGGAACTGCCGCACGTAGTACTGCAGGCCGTCCATGGTGGTCCAGCCGAGCAGGGGATCGCTCACGGTCTGCAGCGACTGCTGGTACTCCACCACCCGCTGCCCCTGATGGGCGTGCCAGGCCGACTCGCCGTGAACGTGGCGCGCCAGTACCGACCGCCGAGCCTGCTTGAGTTGCAGGAAGACGACGTCCTCGGCCGAGGACCCCTCCAGCAGCGCCACGTAGGCGCGTAATCCGACGCTACCGACCCCGACCACCTTGTGCGCGACGTCGAGAAGCGTGTACCCGCCGAGCACCCGCCGCCAGTAGGGGGGCAACGTGTCCAGGTACGCGTCGAGCGCCTCTGCGAGCGACTCCGCCTCCTGCGCGGTCGGCCGGGTGATCAGCGGTGGTTCCTCGACGATCTTCCGCACGCCGTCGACCTCGTGGGTGAAGCGGGGCAGCGCTCGGTCGCCCGTGCGGTGCCGCGCGCGCTTCGCGGATCGCGCGACCTCTTCCTGGAGGGGACCCGCCGACTCGGCCGCCAACCGGTCCACGTCAAGGCGCACGAAGGACCGGGTGAAGAGCGGGAGGTCAGCCAGCCTGCGTAGCTCGTGACGGTAGGACGCGACGCAGGACTGCACGGCGTCACCGCAGTGGCCCTCGGAGGTGCCGTTGTGGCGGCCCGCGACCCAGATGCTGGCGGCCAGCCGGCGCAGATCCCACTCCCAGCCACCGGGGTGCGCCTCATCGAAGTCGTTGAGGTCGATCACCAGGTCCTGCTCGGGTGACGCGTAGAACCCGAAGTTGCCGAAGTGCGAGTCTCCGCACACGACGGGAGTGATGCCCGTCGACGGCAGTCGGGCCACGTCCTCCGCCATCACGACGGCACTACCGCGCAGAAACCCGTAGGGCGAATCGATCATGCGGCCCACCCGGATGGGGATCAGGCGGTCGACCCTCCCCCGGTGGCTGGCGTTGATCAGGTCGACGGGGTCGGGCCGATCCGACGGCGCCGTCCAGCTGGCCAGGGAACTGCGGGGCACCCGCTTGCGCAGGCTCTTCCCGAGGGCGTAGCGCTCGGCACGGGTCACCGGTCGCTGTCGCAGCGACCGGTAGGACCCGCCGTCGACCTCGGCGAGAACTACGTGTCCGCTCGTCATCGCGGTGCCGTCCATGTGTGGCGATGTTACGACCGCGCCGCCGATGCGCCAGAGGAACCCATAATGTCAGTCGTGGCCATCGACCAAGACGACGTGCTGGACCTGCCCGGCTGCCGGGTCCGGGTCCGGCGAGACGGCCCGCTGATCCGGGCGCTCGGCCTTCGCTATGCCACCGCGCGCCGCTTCGAGCCGTGCCGACCGGTATCCGACGGATCGATCTCCGGAGGTGCCGTCACCGACGCGACCGAACGCGGAGCGATGTGCCCGCAGCCGCCGTCCCGACTCGAGTTCGTCGTCGGGTCACTCCTCGGCGAGCTCACGGCGGACGAGGATTGCCTGACGCTTGCCATCGTCGCTCCGGTCCCCGACGGCGAATCCAGGCCGGTGATGGTCTACTTCCACGGCGGCGCCTACGTCACGGGCAGCGGCCAGGCACCGGCCTACGACATGTCGGCCATGGCACTCGAGGGCGACGTCGTCACCGTCACCGTCAACTACCGGCTCGGTATCCTCGGGTACCTCGGGATCGACGAGGTGGCACCGGCCAACCTCGGCCTGCTCGACCAGATTTCCGCGCTGCGATGGATTCGGGACAACATCGCCGGCTTCGGCGGAGACCCCGCCAACGTCACCGCGTTCGGTCAGTCCGCAGGCGCCGATTCGGTGTCCTACCTGATGATCGCCGACGGCGCCGAGAATCTGATCCGACGGGCGATCCTGCAGAGCGCGCCCCTCGGCGTGCAACGCAACCGCACCGAGATGAGCACCGCGATGGCCGCCGCCGCACGTGATGCGCTCGGCCCCGACGCGGCCACCGCCAGCGTCGAGGACCTGTTGGCCGCGCAGACAGCGGCCGCCTTGGCGGCCACGGCATTCGGCGCGTTGGCGCAGATGCCGTTCGGGCCGCAGACCGGTCACCATCCGCTGCCCGCCGACGACCAGGTCGAGGCACGCCGCAGCGAGGTCGCACGTCGCCTACCGATCATGATCGGTATCACCGCCGAGGACGCCCTGCCGTTCCTCAAGCTCAGTCCGCGGGTGGCGCCGCTTCTCGGAGCGCCGATGGTCGGATCCGTTGCGACCCGGCCCTTGGCCCGGCTGGTGACCCAGCGCTTGTTCGGCCGTCCTGCAACGGCATTCGCCAGGCACCACCGGCGTAGCGGTGGCCACGCAATGACCTACCAGTTCGACTGGCGACCTACGGGCAGTCCCTTCGGGGCGTGCCACTGCATCGAGCTGCCCTTCCTGCTGGGTTCCTATCGCGACTGGGCGCAGTCGCCGATGCTCGGCACCGGGTCCGAATCCGCCATCGCCACGTACGGTCCTCCGATGCGGCAACTCTGGTACGAGTTCGCCCGCGGCATGTTCGACGAGGCGGACGCACACGTCGAGCTGCCCGGCGCGTTGCGGCCCGTCGAACCAGACTGACCTATCGGCAATTTCAGGGCTCGACGATCCACTGCCCTTGGCGCATGACGCCTTTCACGGACAGTTCGGGACCGAGCACCACCAGGTCGGCGCGGGTGCCGGGCACCAGGCCGGCATCGGCCATTCCCAGCGCCCGAGCCGGGTTGATCGAGGCTTGGCGGACGGCGACCATCAACGCCTCGTCAGGCGGCACCCCGCCGTGCTCGACGGCGAACCCGAACACCCGGTCCATGGTGGCGGTGCTGCCCGCGATCGTATCGCTGCCCGCCACCCGGGCCACACCGTCGACGACGTCGACCGCAAGGGGACCGAGGTGATAGACCCCGTCGGCCATGCCAGTGGCTGCCATCGCATCGGTCACCAACGACACCCGGTCCGGTCCCGCATTGCGAGTGGCGTGCCGATAGATGGCGGGGGCCACGTGTACCCCATCGGTGATCAATTCGACTGTCACCCTTGGATCTTCGAGGAGCGCGACGATGGGCCCCGGCTCGCGGTGGTTGATCGGGCGCATCGCGTTGAACAGATGGGTGGCCACCGTCGCACCCGCGTCGATCGCCGCCCACGTCTGCTCATAGCTCGCCTCGGTGTGACCGACGGCGACCACCACGCCCGCCTCGACGAACTGCGTGATCGCCGCGAGAGCGCCGTCGCGTTCGGGCGCGATGGTCACCATTCTGATGGTTCCGTCACCCGCTTCGAGCACGCGGTCGATCTCGGCGTGGTCGGGGTCGCGCATCAGGTCGGACTGGTGAGCGCCACACCGCTTCGTGGACAGCCAGGGGCCTTCGAGGTGGATGCCGTCGAGCCTGCCTGCTCGGACGTCGTCGGCCAATCCGCGCACCTGGCGCAGCAATTCGTTCGGGCCTGCGGTGACCAGTGACGCCACCAGCGACGTCGACCCGTGCCTGCGGTGGAGGTCGACGGCGGTGGCCGTCTCGGCGTCGGTTGCGGCGGTGAAGTTCGCTCCGCCGCCACCGTGCAGGTGGGTGTCGACGAAACCGGGCACCACGGTGGCCGCACCGAGATCGCGGTCCGCCTGCCGGGGCGGCAGACCACCGCCGACGGCATGCACCAGACCGTCGGACACCTCGATCCACCCGGGGCGCAACAGTTCTGCGCCCGTGAGCAGGGTGTCAGCGGTCAACAACACTCAGATGCCCTGCCAGTCCGGCTTGGCGCGGTAGGTCTCTCGGTAGTAGTCGACGAGCTGCAGGCGCCGCGCGGCGCCGTCGTCGAGTAGCACCGTCACGTGGGGGTGGTGCTGCAGGATGGTCGCAGGCCACATGGCGCTCACCGGGCCCTCCACCAACTGATGCACGGCTTCGGCCTTGCTCCGCCCGGTCGCGACCAGGACCACGTGGCGGGCCTCCATGATGGTGGCCAATCCCTGGGTCAGGCAGTGGGTGGGCACCGAGTCGACGTCGTCGTCGAAGAAACGGGCGTTGTCGATCCGCGTCTGCCTGGTCAGCGTCTTGATGCGGGTTCGCGATGCCAGCGAGGACCCCGGCTCGTTGAAGGCAATGTGCCCGTCGGTGCCGATCCCAAGGATCTGCAGGTCGACGCCACCCGCTTCGCGGATGGCCGCCTCGAAGGCCATGCAGGCCGCGGGGATGTCGGCGGCGCCACCGTCAGGACCCTGCACCGCCCCCGGCGCGAAGTCGACGCGCGAGACGAACACCGTGTCGATGACGTTGCGGTACCGCTCCGGATGATCGGCTGGCAGCCCGACGTACTCGTCGAGGGTGAAGCCGCGGGCCTGCGCGAACGAGAGGAGCCCCTCGCCGCACCGTGCGGCCAGCTCGTCGTAGATCGCGAGTGGGGACGAACCCGTCGCAAGACCAAGGACCGCAGCCGGCTTTCGGGTCAGCAGGGCGCCGATCGCATCGGCAGCGGTCCCGCCGATCTCCTTGGCATCGCTGAGGACGACGACTTCCATCGCCTACTTCCTCGCGGTGAAAAGGTCTGCTCCGGAGGAGATTTCCGCGCCCTCCAACACCGCTTCGGAGGGCACCACGTTGTCGGCTTCCCGCTCGTCCATCACCACCACCGGCACGATCGGATTGAGCCCCTTCGCCGCCACGGCGGGAACGTCATAGGTGATGATGACCTGCCCCGCACTGACGTCGTCGCCCTGGTTGACGTGCGTGACGAACCCCTCGCCGTTCAGCGCGACGGTGTCAAGACCGAGGTGGACGAGGACGCCGACGTTGTCCGGGGTCATGATGACGTACGCGTGGGGCATCAGCCTCAGCAGCTTTCCACTGACCGGGGCGACGGCGTCGACGACGCCCCGCGGTGGGTCGATGGCAGCGCCGTAGCCCACCA
This sequence comes from Mycobacterium sp., assembly GCF_040509115.1. GTDB lineage: Bacteria > Actinomycetota > Actinomycetes > Mycobacteriales > Mycobacteriaceae > Mycobacterium. The sequence goes on from NZ_JBEVLO010000096.1 coordinate 24,661, forward strand.
TGCCCTGGGAGAACACTGGGTCTGGAACGTCCTGGAGGGGAACCGCGCGGCCTGCAACCGGGGCGAGGACTTGCGTCGTGCTCACTGGCGGTGACTCCCTACTCGTTGTGCTGCGTGAATTATCTGCTACGTGAATGCGCTTCTGTCCGATGGGTCCGACCAACAATACGAGCGTGCCCGCAACAGGGTCTCGAGTTCACCGGTTCTCGTCTAAGCTTCCGCACACGTTAGGCGGCGGTCGACGGTTGCGGAGAAGGAGAGCACTCTGACATGACTGAGACAACGGAACCTGCAGGGGCGCAAAGGAAGTCGGGCATGAGAATACCGGGCTTCGCGCAGTTGCAACGATTGGGCAAGAGCCTCATGCTGCCCATCGCGGTGCTGCCCGCGGCGGGAATCCTTCTGCGCCTCGGCCAGGACGATCTGCTCGGCAGGATCAAGGCTCCGGTCATCGGTCCGTTCTTCCAGGCCATGAGCGCCGCGGGCGACGCCATTTTCAGCAACCTTCCGCTGTTGTTCGCCGTCGGCGTCGCCATCGGTTTCGCCAGGAAGGCGGACGGTTCGACGGCGCTGGCCGCCGTCGTCGGCTACCTCGTCGTGCAGGCCGTGTTCAAGTCGATGTCGCCGATCGTCTTGGCGGGTGAGGTGGACAAGGCGGGCGAACAGGCCCAGATCAACTACAGCGTGTTCGCCGGAATCGTGGTCGGCCTACTCACCGCATGGCTGTTCGACCGGTATCACACCATCAAGTTGCCTGCCTATCTCGGCTTCTTCGGCGGTCGCCGGTTCGTCCCGATCGTGGTGTCGCTGGCCTGCCTGTTCCTAGCGTTCGTGATGAGCTACCTCTATCCACTCTTCGACGCCGGGTTGACCGGGCTCGGCCAGTTCATCGGCGGGTCGGGAGCAATCGGAGCGTTCATCTACGGGTTCGCCAACCGCATGCTGATCCCGCTCGGTCTGCATCACATCGTGAATTCGTTCGTCTGGTTCATCTACGGCGACTATCAGGGCCCCGACGGCGCCGTCGTCACCGGTGAGCTCACTCGGTTCGCGGCCGGGGACCCGTCGGCCGGGCTGCTCACCTCGGGCTTCTACCCGATCCTGATGTTCGGTCTGCCCGCCGCCGCCCTGGCGATGATCCACGTCGCCAACAAGAAGCAGCGCAAGGTGGCCGTTGGCATCCTGTCGGCGGCTGCGCTGACCGCGTTCCTGACCGGGGTGACCGAACCGCTCGAGTTCGCATTCATGTTCGTCGCGTTCCCGCTGTACGTGATCCATGCGGTACTGACTGGGCTATCCCTGGCGATCGCCTACCTGCTCGACATCCACCTGGGCTTCTCGTTCTCCGCGGGGCTCATCGACCTACTGCTTTACGGCACCGCGCCCGCGGCGAAGAACATTCCGCTGCTCATCGGCATGGGCGTCGTGTTCTTCATCGTCTACTATCTGCTGTTCCGGTTCGCGATCACGAGGTGGAACATGCGCACGCCGGGACGGGAGCCGGAGAGCGAGTTCGACGCCGAGCAGACGGCGAACCTCGGCGAGGGCTCGGACGCGGCCACCGCCGTGACCCCTGGCGCAGGCGGGTCCGGTACCGCTACCGACACCGTGGCCGCGCCCACCGCCGTCGCGTCCGACAGCACGGCCGAGCAACTGATCGCCGCATTCGGCGGTCGGGCCAACCTGGTCAACGTCGATGCCTGCATCACGCGACTGCGCATGGAGGTCGCCGACCCAGGCAAGGTCGATCAGGCTCGGCTGAAGAGTCTCGGTGCTGCGGGCGTCATCGAGGTCGGCAACAGCGTGCAGGCCGTGTTCGGTACGCAGGCCGAGGCGTTGAAGAACGACATCATCGACGTTCTCTAGGCGGCCAGATGGGGGCACCGAGCTCACGGGACACCGTGCGTGCGGTGTCGCGCAACGCGTCGACCGCGTCGGAATCCAGGGGCCACCGTCCTGCGGGCACCACCAGCCCGATGGCTCCCGCCGGTTCGCCAGATGAATCGAACACCGGTGCGGCGGCTGCACATTCACCGAGCACCGCTTCCTCGGCCTCGGTGGCGATGCCGGTGGTCCTGATCTGCTTGAGCTGAGCGGCGAGCACGGCAGGATCGGTGATGGTCTCCCCCGTCATGCTCCGTAGTTCGCCCTGCTCCTGCTCGGGAGTGAACGCCAACAACGCCTTGCCGAGCGCGCTGGCGTGGGCCGGAATCACGATGCCGACCTCGGGCATTTGCCGCGTGCCGTCGGGCCTCGGCTCGTGGGCCACCACGACGATCTCGTCGAACAGCAGCACCGCGGTGCGCACCGCGCAGCCGGTTCGGCGCGCCAGCCCCTCGGCCCAGATGGCGACTCTGGATCGCAACTCGAGCGTGTCGAGGTAGACGTTGCCCATGCGCAGGGTGGCAGGCCCGAGACGGTAACGGCCCGAATCGATTTCCTGTTGCACCATGCCGTGGGCCAGGAGGGTTCGGATCAGGCCGTGCACCGTCGAGGGGGCCAAGTCGATCGTCGTCGCTATCTCGCCGAGACTCATCCGACGGCCACCCTGCAGCACCGTGAGGATGCGTAGGGCCCGATCGACCGCCTGGATCACTCCGCACCGCCCTTCTTGCCGCGAAAAGTTCATCCTTGTGCGCCTCGAAGCATAAGCGTATGGTCCAGATCACATTCGATAATGCCGAATGTGATGCGAGATAGTCGATCAAACGACGACACAATTCGCAGATACCTCCACAACGACGGACCCCCGGCCCGCGCGAATCTCAAGGGAGAGCCAGCATGGACGAACCTTCGATCATTCAGAAACTCGCCGCCGAGGCCATCGGCACCGCGTTCCTGGTGTTCATCGGCGTGGGAGCAGTGCCCGCAACGATGATCGTGAACGGCGACGCCCCGTTCACGATGGCCGATCTGGGCATGATCTCGTTCGCGTTCGCCACCATCGTGGTGGCCACCGTCTACGCGCTCGGGCACATCTCGGGCAACCACATCAACCCCGCCGTCACGCTGGGCCTGGCCGTGACCGGCAAGTTCCCGTGGTCGCAGGTGCCCGCCTACATGGCAGCTCAGATCGTGGGCGCCATCGCAGGTGCGGGTGCCATCCTCGGCGTGCTCGGCTCCGCCGCGAGCGACGTCGGACTCGGCGTTGCCACCTACGCCGACGGCGTCGCGGCGCCCCAGGCGTTCTTCGCCGAATTCGTCGGTACCTTCATCCTCGTGTTCACCGTCTTCGGGGTGATCCACCGCAAGGCCTCGGTCGGATTCGCCGGGGTGGCAATCGGTCTGGTGGTGTTCGCCGCGATCATCCCCGTGGCCCCGACGACCGGCGCCTCCATCAATCCCGCGCGTACCTTCGGCCCCATGCTGGTGCAGCAGTTGGCAGGCGGTTCGGTGAAGTGGGAGCAACTGCCGGTCTACGTGGGCGCCGAGTTGCTGGCAGGCGTCACGGCCGCGCTGCTCTACGTCGCCATCTCCAAGACCCGCGCCGACACGGCGGGCACACTGACATCCGAGCCCAACGCCGCAACCGCACCGTCGCCCACCACCACCGCAGCTTGAGGAGAAGCACCGTGAAGAAGCTGATCAACGATCCCGCCGACGTCGTCTCGGAGGCATTGCGGGGCATGGCAATTGCGCATCCAGAACTGAGAATCGACCACCTCAACAAGATCATCTACCGCGGCGACACCCCCGTCACGGACAAGGTGGGGCTGATCTCCGGTGGGGGTTCGGGACACGAGCCGCTGCACGGCGGTTTCGTCGGAGCGGGCATGCTCGACGCGGCTTGCGCTGGCGAGATCTTCACCTCCCCGGTGCCCGATCAGATGCTGGAGGCCACGAAGAACGTCGACGGCGGCGCGGGCGTGCTGCACATCGTCAAGAACTACACCGGCGACGTGATGAACTTCGAGATGGCGGCCGAACTCGCTGCCGCCGAGGGCATCACCGTGGAGTCGGTGATCGTCGACGACGACGTTGCCGTCCAGGACAGCACCTACACGGCGGGTCGCCGCGGAGTGGGAGCCACCGTGCTCGTCGAAAAGCTGGCGGGCGCGGCTGCCGACCAGGGTCGCAGCCTGGCCGACGTCGCGGGCGTCGCCCGCCGGGTCAACGCGGCCGCCCGAAGCATGGGCGTGGCGCTCACGTCCTGCACGGTGCCCGCCGTCGGGCACCCGACGTTCGACCTCCCCGAGGGCGAGCTGGAAATGGGAATCGGCATCCACGGTGAGCCGGGCCGTGAGCGGTTGGCGCTGGCGCCCGCGCGCGAAGTCGCCGAGATGATGCTCGAACCCATCCTGTCCGATCTCGACTTCACCGGCACCGACGGAGCCATCCTCTTCGTCAACGGCATGGGCGCCACGCCGTTGATCGAGCTCTACGTCATGTATGCGGAAGTCGCTGCGATCCTGGACAAATCGGGAGTGAACATCGCCCGGTCGCTCGTCGGGCCCTTCATCACCAGCCTCGACATGGCCGGCTGCTCGGTGACCTTGTTGCACGCCGACGACGAACTCCTTCGACTCTGGGATCACCCCGTGAACACCCCGGCGCTGCGGAAGGGATGCTGAATGGCCGACCACACGATCGACGTCACCTTCTTGAACGACTGGCTGCACGAATTCGCGCGCTTGATCGCGGCGAACGCGCAGTTCCTCACCGACCTCGACGCCGCCGTGGGCGATGCCGATCACGGCATCAACATGGACCGGGGCATGACGGCGGTCGTCGCCGCGCTCGACGACGCCGTGCCAGACGATCCCGCCGCGCTGTGCAAGAAGGTCGGGATGACGCTGGTGAGCTCCGTCGGCGGAGCGAGCGGCCCGCTGTACGGCACCTTCTTCCTACGCATGGCAACGCCGTTGGGCACCGAGGCCGCCGTGAACCCAGCCACGTTCGCCGCAGCGCTGCGCGCAGGCGTCGACGGTGTGGTCCAGCGCGGCCGCGCCGAGGCGGGCGACAAGACGATGTTCGACGCGCTGGCACCCGCCCTGGACGCACTCGATGGCGCCATCGGCGCGGGCGCCGGCCTCGCACCTGCCCTGGACGAGGCCGCGGTTGCCGCCGAGAAGGGCAGGGACGCCACGGAATCCATGATCGCCAGGAAGGGAAGGGCGAGCTATCTTGGGCAGCGCAGCGTCGGCCACCAGGACCCCGGCGCCACGTCCGCCGCGATGCTGATCACGGCCGCAGCAACAGTGGCAGGCAGCTGACCGTGAATGCCTCCCTCGTCGGACTCGTCGTCGTGTCCCACAGCCGCGCCTTGGCGCGGGCCGCAGTGGCACTCGCACAGGAGATGGTGCACGGCAAGCAGATCAAGATCACGGTGGCCGCCGGCCTGGACGACACCACCTTCGGCACCGATGCCACGCAGATCGTCGAAGCCATCACGGCAGCCGACCAGGGCGCCGGGGTCGTGGTGCTGATGGACCTCGGCAGCGCGGTGCTCTCCGCCGAACTGGCCCTCGAGCTGATCGACGACGACCTCCGTCAGCGGGTCGTGCTGTGCCCCGCACCGCTGGTCGAGGGATTGGTCGTCGCCGCCGTCGCTGCGGCGAGCGGCGCCGACGTCGCCGAGGTCGTCGCCGAAGCGGGTGGTGCCCTGGCGGGCAAGGTCAGCCAGTTGGGCCCCGTCCTTGCGGATGCCCCTAGCAGCGACGGCGCACCCCTCGGTGATGAGCTGATGGGCAGCTTCGTCGTCGCCAACCCACATGGGCTGCACGCGCGGCCCGCCGCCCGATTGGTCCAGGAGGTGCGTCGACGGGATGCTCGGGCCCTGCTCCGCAATGCCACCAGGCAGTCGGAATGGGTTGGCGCAAGCAGCCTTTCGAAGATTGCCACCCTCGGCGTGCAATGCGGCGACGAGGTGGAGGTCCGGGTTTCTGGCAGTCAGGCAGCCGAGACCCTCGACCACGTCCTCGCCCTGGCCGCGCGCAACTTCGATGAATCCACCACCGCCACCAGTCCACCGGTGCCGACCCCCGTCGCGAACCCAACGCCGATCGGCGCCGCCCCCGGACTCGGCATCGGACCCGCCCGGTCGGCGCGGACCGGATTGATCGCCATCCCCGACACGCCCGCCGAGACCCCCGCGGTGGAGTGGCGACGGCTCGGCAAGGCCATCGCAACCGTCCGACGCGACATCAGTCAGTTGCGGACCCGCACGTCGCGTGAGGTCGGTGACGCCGAGGCAGCGATCTTCGATGCCCACCTCCTGTTCCTCGACGACACCGAACTGCTCGACGACGTCCGCCGTCGGATCGACGCGGACGCCTCGGCACCCATGGCATGGTCGGCGGCAGTCACCGCATTGGCCGCCGAGTTCACCGCGCTGGCCGACCCGTACCTGCGAGCCAGGGCCGAAGACGTCACCGCCGTGGGCGATCAGGTGCTACGGGCCATGCTCGGGTCGCACCGACGCGGTGGAGCTGCGTCGGCCGAACCCGGCGGCGTGCTCATCGCGGCCGACCTCACCCCGGCCGAAGCGGCAGAACTCGACGCCGCCGAGGTCGTCGCGGTCCTGCTGGCGTTCGGAAGCCCACACGCACACAACGTGATCCTTCTGCGCGCCAAGGGAATTCCCACGATCGTCGGCGCCGGCGCGGCGATCCTCGACGTCGTGGACGGCACCACGGTCGCGGTGGACGGCGGCACCGGTGAGTTCGTCGTCGACCCGCCGGAGCAGGTCCAGCGACGGATCCGCGACAAGGTCGCAGCATGGGCGCACAGGCAGAGCCAGGCCCGGACCAACGCAGGCCAGCCCGCAAGGACCCGCGACGGCCTGCTCATCCCGGTCGGGGCGAACGTCGGCTCGGTCGACGACGCCAGGGCAGGTGCGAGCAACGGAGCCGATCACGCGGGTCTGGTGCGGACCGAGTTCTTGTTCCTGGACCGCGCAGACGCCCCCGACGTCGAGGAGCAGGTCGCGGTGTACCGCAAGATCGCGGAGTCCCTCGATGGCCGACGCGTCACGCTGCGCACCCTCGACGTGGGCGGCGACAAACCGTTGGAGTTTCAACCGACACCCGCCGAAGTCAACCCGTTCCTCGGCGTCCGCGGGATTCGTCTGTCGCTGGCGCATCGCGGATTGTTGGCCGACCAGCTTCTCGCGATGGCGCTGGTGGCCCACCAGACCCCGGTGAGCATCATGTTCCCCATGGTGAGCACGCTGGACGAATTGCTCGCTGCACGAGGGATGCTCGACGAGGCGATCGGACGAACGGGACGCGCCCGGCCGCGTGATCTCGAGGTCGGCATGATGGTCGAGGTACCCGCCGCCGCGCTCAAGGCAGCGGCGTTCGCCCCCCACGTCGACTTCTTCAGCATCGGAACCAACGACCTCACGCAGTACGCGCTCGCCGCCGACCGCAACAACGACGCCGTCGCCGCGATCGGTGACACCTTCGATCCTGGCCTGCTGAGGCTCATTGCCGCCACCTGCGAAGGTGCGGCCCGACGGGCATCCGTCTCGGTGTGCGGGGAGTTCGCCGCCGACGAGCGCGCCGTCGCGCTACTCATCGGCCTTGGCGTGCAATCGTTGTCGGTGACACCGCCAGCGATACCCGTCGCCAAGGAGGCCGTGCGGGCGGTGGACTGCGGTGAGGCGGCCAGCCTCGCCTCGGCGGCGCTGCTGGCCGACAGCGCCAACGCCGTACGTGCGCTGCTCGCCTAGCCGGTCAGGTCCAGCGCAGCGCGGACGATGCTGTCGGTGTCGATGCCGTGGTAGCGATACACCGCCTCCAACGAGCCCACCTGACCGAACCTGCTGACGCCCAGGGCCTTTGCAGGCACCCGGTTGACGTTGGCGAGGAACGCCAGGGTGTGCGGATGCCCGTCGAGGACGGTCACCATGGGTGCGGCGCGCTCGGCGGGGAAGATCTGGTCGATGATCCACGACGACGCATCACCGAGACCGCTGCGGCCCTGCATGGCGTCGAACAACAGCCCGGGACTCGTCACGCACACCACTTCCGCGTCAATCCCGATCTGCGCCAGTCGGTCTGCTGCCTCGATGGCTTCGGTGATCATCGCTCCCATCCCGACGATGGACACGGCGGGCTTCGGGCAGGACCGCAGCGTGTACGCGCCTGCCACGACGTGACGGCGGCGCCGCTCCCTGGCTGCCGGATCGGTGGGGAGGTCCGCGAGTTCCTGCCGCACCGGCCGCGTGGAGAGCCGCAGGTACGACGACCCACCGTCGGGCCGCCCGAGCTGCGAGATACAGTGCAGCAGAGTCCATTCCACCTCAACGGCAAAGGCAGGCTCGTAGCTGGTGCAGCCCGGTTGTTCGAGTCCGATGGAGGGGGTCTTGATGGACTGGTGTGCTCCGCCCTCGGCGGCCAGCGTCACCCCGGCGGGGGTGCCGACGAGGATCGACTGCCCGCCGGCGTAGATGCCGTAGGACCAGGGTTCAAGGGCCCGCTCGACGAACGGGTCGTACAGCACGCCAATCGGCAGCAGGGGCTGGCCCCACCGGCTCCACGTCGCGCCGAGTTCACCGATCAGGCCGACCAGGTTGGTCTCGGCGATGCCGAGTTCCATGTGCTGGCCGGTGGGACGTTCACGCCAATGCATGATCGTCTCGGCGTCGTCGTCGAACCAGTCGCGACGCTCGGTCGGTGACCACACTCCCACCTTGTTGAGCCAGCCTGCGAGGTTGGTGCTTGAACTGACGTCGGGGCTGACGGTGATGACGCGGCGCGCGACGTCGGGCGCCTCTCGCGTGAGATCCAGCAGAGTCCGGCCCAGCGCCGTCTGAGTGGTCGAGACCGCCGGTGGGGTACGGCCGATGTCGACCGGCACCGACGGCGGCGCAATCGACTTCTGCGGGTCCCTGGCCAGTCGTTCGGCGGCTCGACGGCACACCTCCCCCGCTGCGGTCTCGGAGCCGAACCGGCTGAATGGCTGGTCGGCGTCCTGCCCCAAAGTCGTTGCGAGTTGCGTGAATTGCTCCACCGTGAGCAGTGAAGAGTGATTCTGCGGATGCCCCTGCGTCGGCAAGCCGTAACCCTTGATGGTGTAGGCAATGATGACGGTCGGCCTGGTGTCGTCGATTTGCGCGTACGCCTCGCGCAGCGCCCCCATGTCGTGTCCGCCGAGGTTGCTGATGGCGGCGAGGAGGGTCGCATCGTCCAGGTCGGCGATCAGCGCGCTGACTTCGGCCGCACCGTCCCCGTCGCCGGGCAGACGCGTGCGCACCTCGTCTGCGCTGCACCGCAACAGCCGTTGATACTCCGGGTTGGGCATGTCGAGGATGCGGGATTGCAGGTGCTCACCACCCGGCCGCCCGAACAGCTCCTCGAGCAGCTTGCCGAACTTGACGGCGATCACCTGCCAGCCCGCGGCGGAGAACATGTCCTGCAGGCGCCCGGCCGCGATGTTGGGCACCACGCGGTCCAGCGACTGCCGGTTCATGTCGATGATCCAGACGATCTCGCCCAACTCGGCCACCGACGGGTCCAGAATGGCCTCCCACACCGCTCCCTCGTCGAGCTCGGCGTCGCCGACCAACGAGTACTGCCGCCCGGTGCCGACGCCACCGAAGGTCGACTCGATATAGCGGCGCGCGAAGGCGCCCCAGATCGGAGCGGTCGCACCGATGCCCACCGATCCCGTCGAGTAGTCCACCGGATCGGGGTCCTTCGAGCGGCTTGGATAGCTCTGCAGGCCGCCGAACTGCCGCAGCGTCGTCAGATACTTCTCGTCCAGTGAACCCAACAGGTAGTTGATGGCGTGCAGCACGGGGGACGCGTGTGGCTTGACCGACACGCGGTCGGTGGCCCGGAGCTGCTCGAAGTAGAGCGAGGTCATGATCGACACCATCGACGCGCACGACGCCTGGTGGCCACCGACCTTGAGCCCGTCGGGATTGGGCCGAACCCGGTTGGCGTGATGAATCATCGCCGTCGATAGCCACAGCACGCGCGAGGCAATGGCGTCGAGGGCGGGCGCATCGGCGATGGCCGCGGTGCCGTCGGGGTGAAGGGCCGTCATCTCAGCTCCTAGTACGGAAGACTCTGTGCAATAGTGCACGTCGAGTGCAGCACTGATGATAGAAATGCGCAATCGCCTGACGTGGGGCGTGGCAGAATGCGTGAATTCGACCGATGTCAACGCTTGAAGGGTGGTCACATTGCCAACCAGGGACACCGCCGACGCCTTGGACGCCAAGTTGCTGCTCGCGCTGCGCCGTGACCCACGAGCGGCGACCATCGCCCTGGCCGACGAGGTCGGGGTATCCCGCAACACCGTCCAGGCGCGGCTCGCCAAGTGGACGCAATCTCGTGCACTGGCCACGTACGACCGGTGCATCAACCCCACCTTCCTCGGGTATCCGATGCGTGCATTCGTCAGAACCCGGGTCAGGCAACGGCTGCTCGCCGAGGTGTCGGCGGCACTGGCCGAGGTGCCCGAGGTCGTCGAGGTGCTAGGGCTGAGCGGCGGCGCGGACCTGCTCGTGCAGGTCGTCGCCAGGGATGCCGACGATCTCTATCGGATCGCAGGTCAAATCCTCGAGATCCGAGGCGTCCGCCAGACCAACACCTCACTGGTGATGCGAGAGTTGGTCGACTACCGGCTGGCGCAGCTGCTCGAGACGGACTCTGCGATGCGGTGACGTGCGCGAACTGAGCGCACACTCGGCACCCGAAACTAGCCCTGTGGGCCGGCGGGCCTGTCAGGATTGACCCGCGCGCGCGGAATTCACGTGCCGACGTGAGGGGTGTGCATGGAACAGCTGTCCGCCTGGGTGAGTGCCAGCCTCGTCACGGCAGGCGTCTCGGCGGCGTTGCTCGCCGGCGCCGGCGCGGCCGGGGCGGACACCGGAGCCGACTCGGATCCCGGCGCCACCACGTCGCCTTCGGGTGCCGAGGGTCCGGCAGGGGCCGGGTCACGGGACTCGGCATCGACGGGCGCCGAACCCAAGAAGGACGCCGAACCCGGGAAGGACGCCGAACCCAAGAAGGACGTCACCGCCGAGAAGGATGCCGAACCCGCGGAGGACGTTCGCGCTGACGGGGACGTCGAGACGGATCACCCGTCCGACGAACCGGGATCGGTACCGGACAGCGAGTCGACGGTGGCTCCCGGGGGGACGGCCGATGCCGACATCGTCGCGGCCGCCCCGCCTGCCGAACCAGATCCGAAGGGTCATGCGATCAGCCCGCGGTCGACGATCGCCGAAGCCGTCACCGAAGCCGTCGCCGTAGCCGTAGCCGAAGCAGTGCCCGCGATCGAACCCGCCGAGCCAGCACCCGGCCGTGACACGGTCACCGCGTCCGAGCGCGTCGTCGACTCGATGCCGACGGATCCGGTCGCCATCGACCCCTACGCCATCGACACCTACGTCGACACCTACGTGACCGTCTCCGATGAGCCGACCCCTCAGCCCGTCGACTTGGCCGCCTTCTCGGCACGGGCCGTGCCCCCGACGAGCCTCGTCGAACCGCCCGCGCCCGCCGCGACGCCGACGCTTCCCCCCGTGTTGGCCTTCGTCGCGTC
>NZ_JBEVLO010000097.1:0-10961 GCF_040509115.1 Mycobacterium sp.
TACAGACCGCCGGGAATCAGTAGTGTGCCGCACGTGTGCCAGATGCCCGCCGCGGCGGCTCGGCCCTTCATGAAGTTGTAGCCATTGATCACATGTGCGCCACCGAGTTCGGTTGCGGGATACATGGTCCGCACCGAGTTCCGTCGACGCGCGGCGTCGGCGAGTTCCTGCGTCGTGTGCCCGATGTATCCGAGAACGAGCTCGGTCCCGTTCGCCTCGAGCGTGTCCAAGATCGCGTCAGCTCCGCGCGTTGGGCTCATGGTTTCCTCATCTCCTCGGTTGGCCGCGACATCGACACGGCGTCGTGCCCCTTCTCAAGCAGGCGTGGGGTGTCATCGTCGCGCGCGACCGCGGACCTGCGTTAGATGCATCTGCAGGTTGTCGGCAATCGGGCCCCAACTTCCCCTGACCAGACCGTAAGCTAATTCGTGATGCACGTCACGAAGGAGGTGTCATGCCCGCGGTCACCCAGGCTGGCACCGACATGAAGCCGAGATCGAACGGTGACGCAGCCGCCGCCGACCAGGGCGCGCTGTCACTGGCCGTGACGGGTCTCATGGAGGTCGATGCACTCGCAGGGCGGGTGGCGAGTCGGCTCCACACCCAGTTTCCCGACGATCTGATCAACGTGACCATGGTCGGTGGCGACGGAACGCTCGCCGTCCGTGCGACCTACGGCAATCGCACGATGGCGATGTCCAGCCTGACCTTTCCGATCGCGGGCGGCATCGGCGGCCTGGTCGTGCGCGAGAGACGCATGGTGGCGGTGCAGACGTACGGCGAGTCGGCAGCCACCCGCCCGTTCATCGACCTGATGGTCGAGCAGGAGGGCATTCGCGCCGCCGCGGGGGTTCCCATCCTGGTGAACAACCAGGCGCTGGGCGTGATCTTCCTGGGCCGGCGGGGAGAGGCTGAGATTCCCGACGCAGATCTCGACGTGTTGCAGGACACTGCCCGTTCCGTGGCCCCGCTTGTGGGTGCATCCGTTCAGATGTCTCTGGCGGTGGAGGCGGCGCGCTCCGAGGAACGAAACCGACTGGCGATACACCTCCACGACCAGCTGATGCCCCTGCTATTTGCGATCGGTGCGTCGGTGCGGCGGACGCGCGAGACGATGGCCCGCCCGGCTCGCGACACCCTGGCCCAACTCAGCCAACTCGAAGAACTGACCGCCTCGGCCAATGCCCTTGCCCGATCGGCGATGACGGAGTGGGGGCCGCTGCCGCGGGCCCAGAAACTCGCCGTGTCGTTGAAGTCCGTATGCGACCGGTTCACCGTTCTCACCGGCATCCCGGTCAGCCTCGGCTTCGTCGGACACCAGAGGGTCGTCGATGCCGCGGTCCTGGAGACGCTCGTGGCAGTGGCAATCGAAGCGTTGAACAACGTGGCAAAACACTCACCCGCCGCCTCCGTGGCGGTGACGGTGACGACGGGCCCCGACGAGGTGACGATGGCCGTCCTCGACGACGGACCGGGCCTGCCGCCCACGTTCGAGGCCCGGTCGATTACCGACCCGTCCGCGGGTGAGCACTACGGCCTGGCCAACCTCGCCCACCGGGTGTCCCTGCTCCAGGGGCAGTTCGACGTGCAGAACTTCGAGGATGGCGGCGTCACCGTCAAGGCGTCCATCCCGCTGGGGATGCCGTGAGCTCCGCCCCCAGGTCACCCGTCAGCGTCGGCATCGCCGATGACCACCCCGTGGTCATCCGCGGCATGCGCCAGCTACTCGCCGCCTCACGCTATCACGTTGTCTGGGAAGCTCATTCGAAGGACGAATGCCTCGAATCAACCCAAGGCGAGGCACCGGATCTCATCCTGCTCGACTTGCGCCTCGGACAAGATCTGGGTCCCGACGTGTGTCGCGAGCTCAGGTCGATCAACGCGTCGTCCCGGATCGTGATGCTGACCGGACATGAGGATCTCAGCCTGCTCAAGGCCTGTCTGGCCGCGAATGCCCGCGGTGTACTCCTCAAGGACGCCCGCGATCTAGATCTGGTACGGGCCCTGGACCGCGTCATGCTGGGGGAACTCGTCTTCGACCCACGCGTCGAGGCTCAGCTCGACCCTGCCGTCATCGACGAGAACGCCCGCCTCGAAACACCTTTGACGGAGCGCGAATACGACGTGCTGCGACTCGTCGCCCGCGGCCTCAACAGCCGCGAGATCGCTTCTCAGCTGTTTCTGTCCACCAACACGGTGCGCAGCTACATGCAGTCGGTCCTCACCAAGCTGGGTGCCCATACCCGGATCGAGGCGATCGGCACCGCTCGCACTCTCCGACTCCTGTGAGCCGTCGAGGCGCCGCGGTGCCGCCGCCCCGATGCCGGCTAGTGGAGCGAACCCGCAGCCACGGCGGCGTCGACGCGCTGTTCGCGTGACCGCCTGCTCAAGATGTGGTCAGCGGACCGGAGCGCCAGGGCGACCGTCTGGAGGGTCGGGTTGCACGAATTGCGCTCCGAAAGCAGCCCGTTGCCGCCGACGTAGAGGTTGTCGAAACCCCAGACCCGAGAATCGCTGTCCGCAACCGAGGTTCCATCGTCGGCCGATCCCATGCGGTACGTTCCCATCAGGTGCAGAGACGTGCCCCAGGGGCCGAGCAGCGGTCGCCATCCCTCCCCGTCGATGCCGATAGCCCGACACATCTGGAAGTGCTCGGCCACCATGTCGCTGACGATGGACCAATCGGACTCGTTTGGGCTGAAGGTGCTCTCGTGCACGGGGAGCCCGAACTCGTCGAGTCGGTTTGGGTCGAAGGTGAGCCTGTTCTCGGGCCGCGGCGTCGAGCCACTGAAGTAGATCAAGTCCCCGGTCAGGCGCGTCGGGACTCCCGGCGTGTCCGCTAGATAGGGCGTACGGCTGAATTGTGTGTGCCACTTGCGATCCCGCGAGTACGGCACCCACACCGAGAAGCTCGGATCATCCTCGTCGACGCCACGGAGCAGCTCCGGGTCGAGCTGGACTCGGGTGGCGAACATGGGGTGGTCCATCATGTAGGCGCCCAGCGCCGGGCTGTCCATGCCGGAGGCGAAGAGGAGCTGGGGGGTCCCGACGGTCCCGCCGGCGATCACGTAGGAGGCGCCGCTGACGACCTCCACCGGGCCGCCGCCCGCCGACTGGACCTCGATACCCGTCACGTATCCGCCCCGGGTGACGATCCGCCTGGCGATCGTGCCGCCTCGGATGTGCAAAGTGGGCGGCGAGGCATCGAGATCGCCCAGGAGGATGTCATCCGAACCTGCAAACCGGATCTGGCCGTTCTCGGTCACCGCCGCCGTCGGCATCGGTTGCGCCTCGCGGCCGGCTGGCAGGGGCGGCAAGAACGCCCTCATCCGGTCGAGCAAACGCGCCTCGCGCACCGAACCCGGCGCCAAGCGGTCGCGCACGAGCAGCAGCTTCCGCGCCCGGCCCAGCAGTTCGGGCCAGGCGTCCGACGGGATGGCCGAATTGCGCTCGTCCACGTCTGGCTCCGGACAGTTGTTGAACCACAACGTCATGCGCCCCCCGACGGCGTGAACGGTGGTGAACCGCGCGACATCGCCCCTCTGTTCCTTCACGCCGCCGTGGTTGACCAGGCCCCGGCCCATGATCTGGGCGAAGTCGTCGAGCTGGTCATCGCTTGGCGCGTCGTTGCGCAGATGACGACCGGGGCGTCCGGAGCCCGCGTCCTGCCCGGCCTCGATCAGGATGACCGAGCGGCCGTCACGTAGGGCCTCGCCTGCGACGGTGGCGCCCGCTGCGCCCGACCCCACCACGACGACGTCGGCTTGGTTGATGTTCATGTGTTCCTCCTCTGAAGTTCTGGGCAGGCAGGCTGCGTTAGATGCTGATGACGACCTTGCCGACGGCGGCTCCCGACGCAGCTCGCTGATATCCGGCGACGGCGTCGTCGAACTGGTGGACGCTGTCGATGACCGGCTTCAGCCGCACGCTCTCCACCGCGGCGAGCATCGCCTTCAACGCGTCCCGGTCACCGACTGCAAGGACACGCAGGGTGGCCCCGCTACCGAAGAGCTCGAAGAAGTTGATGTCGGCGTGCTCGAAGGAGTCCAGGAAGCCGATGATCTCGATCTCTCCATCGGCGGCGATGGCCCGCATGGACTGGCTCAACGTGCCCGCCCCGCCGATCTCGACGACCCGCTGCACACCGGCCCCACCGGTCAGCGCCTTGGCGTGCTCACCCCAGGTCGGGGTCTCACGGTAGTTGACCACGTGGTCGGCCCCGAGAGCACGCAGTACCTCGGCCTTCTCCGCATTTGAGGTCGTGGCAATGACGTTGGCGCCCAACAACTTGGCGAGCTGGACGGCGAACAGGGAGACACCTCCCGTGCCCTGGGTGAGGACGGTCTGGCCGGGTCCGACGGGCCGGCCGTTCTGCAGCGCCGTCCAAGCGGTGACAGCCGCGCACGGCAGGGTCGCCGCCTCCTCGTAGGTGAGGTAGTCGGGAAAGGGGACGACGGCCTCCTGGCTCACCACCTTGTACTCCGTCAGCCAGCCGTTGCGACTGCTTCCGTACTGATCGCTGCCGGCATCGGCAGGTGCGGCGCCCCCGAACCATCGGGGGTGAAAGCCGTTGATGACGTTGTCGCCCACCGCGAAGGAGGTGACCTCGTCACCGACGGCGACAATCTCGCCAGCCCCGTCGCTGAGCGGAATGAGTCCGGCGACGTGCTCGAGGGGGTACTGACCCGTGGCCATGGCGAGGTCGCGGAAGTTGAGCGAGGCGGCACGAACCCGTATCAACACCTCCCCGCGGCCTGGGGTGGGGACGTCTTCCTCGGCGATCTTCAGATCGTCGAATCCGCCGAAGTCGAGAAGTCGGTAGCTCTTCATGTCGTTCTCCTGTCGTGGTGCCTTCGATGTGGTCGGTCTCCAGATGGACGAGAGCCGACGATGAGTCGGTGCGGGGTCTGCACCGCCTCGGGTCTCGCTACGCGGACGAACTGTCGGTCGTCCTGCCCAGTTCGTAGGTCTCGCTGTGCGAGTGGCTGTATCCCTCGATGGCGTTGCCCCACGGGTCCTCGAGGTAGACCATCTGATAGGGCAGGTTCTCGAACATGGTCCAGATCTGGGAGCGCTGCCGCCCACCGCCGGCCACCGCGCGGGCGGCCAGGCTCTCCAGATCGGAGTCCACGACGCACAGGTGGCTGAAGCCGACGCGACGGAACTCGAAGGAGTCAGGCTGGTCGTAGTCGGGGTAGGCGAACAGTTCGATAACGGCACCTCGTCCCGAACCGATGTGCGCCATGCGCACCGTCGACCAGTCGTTGCCCCAGATGTCTTCGGTGATGGCTCCGAACCGACCTTGACCACAGATGATCTCGCCCGGTGGCGTCAGCTGCACGTAACCGAGGACGTCGGCATACCAGACGAGCGCCGCGTCCAGATCGGGAACGGTGAGTCCGACGTGGGTGATCGGCAGCTCGGGCTGCGCGGGTTGAACCATGAATCCACTCCATCTCTGCTCTGAGGAGACCGAGCCCGGAACCGGCGGCAGGAGGCCGTTCGGCGAACTGGACTGTGTCTTGGGCAACAGCACCGTAGGAAGCGGAAGAGGTGCTCC
Organism: Mycobacterium sp.; assembly: GCF_040509115.1. Lineage (GTDB taxonomy): Bacteria > Actinomycetota > Actinomycetes > Mycobacteriales > Mycobacteriaceae > Mycobacterium. The sequence goes on from NZ_JBEVLO010000097.1 coordinate 5,561, forward strand.
TCCAGATGCATCTGCATGTAGTTGACGAATCGCGTTGGCGCGCAGAACAGCACACGGGTAATCGGCTTGCAGGCAACCGACGGTCACCGTTACCCGCAGATGCATGTGGACCACGGCGAGCGGAGGGGCTATCAATGGAGGGCCGCCAACGAGACTCCACCCGAGTCGTGGGGCGACGTGGCCGCTCACCTGGAGGACGCATGACGATCAGTTCGCAGGGCCTCGACCAACCCGTCTCGTTGGATGCGCTCTGGCAGCCGATCACGATCGGGACGTCGACGGTCCTGACCCATCGGATCATCCAGTCGGCGCACGACCAGAGCTGGGGTGGCCCCGACCTGATGCTCGGCGAGAAGGCGATCGACTACTGGCGCGACCGGGCTCGCGGCGGCGTGGCACTGATCATCACCGGCGCCCAGACCGTGCACCGTTCGGCGCTCGGTCACATCGTCGGCGGTTCGGAGGGGTGGCGGCCCGGCGCTCGCGATCAGTACCGACTCCTGGCGGATGCCGTTCACGAATACGGCACCAAGGTGTTCATTCAGCTTGGCCACTGGGGCGCCGAGGACGTCGGCATGGCGCACCTGAACAACTTTCGGGAGCTGTGGGCACCGTCCGACGTGGCGTCGTTCATCTCCGGGGAGCATCCGCGACCGCTGGAGCCCGCAGACATCTCGGAGCTGATCGAGGGGTACGTCGCGACGGCGGTCAACGCGCAGGAAGGGGGGTGCGACGGCGTCGAGTTCCACGCCGCGCACGGGTATCTCGGGATGCAGTTCCTCTCACCGCTGACGAACCATCGGGTGGACGACTACGGCGGGAGCACCGAGAACCGGTGCCGTTTCGCGATCGAGGCCGCCCGGGCGATCCGCGAGCGCTGTGGTCAAGACTTTCCGCTCGGCATTCGACTGGCCCTCGACGAGAAGAACCCGACCGGCGCCGGCATCGACGCCGACGAAGGCGAGCGCATTGTGCGGGTTCTCGCGGACACCGGACTCTTCGACTACTTCAACGTCAGCGGCGGCGCAGCCGCCACCGCGCACGAGTTCATCGCCCCGATGACCGCGGAGATACGAGAGCAGTTCGTCCCGTATGCCGAGCGGGTCAAGGCCATGGTCGACGTCCCGGTCTTCATGGCCGGGCGGGTCACCGACATCCGACGGGCGGCGGTCCTCGTCGCGGAGGAACGGGTCGACGTGGTGGCCATGACGCGAGCGCACATCGCCGATCCCGAGATCGTGTCCAAGGCGCGGTCGGGCCGGATCGACGAGATCCGGGAGTGCGCCGGGATCAATCAGGGTTGCATCGCACGGGTCTTCGTCGGGCAGGAGATGACGTGCACACAGAATCCCACGGTGGGCCGGGAATCCGAATGGGGACTCGGCTCGCTCGTGGCCTCCTCGCACCCGAAACGGGTGCTGGTGATCGGCGGTGGTCCGGCCGGCCTGAAGACGGCCGAGATCGCCGCCGCACGTGGACACCACGTCACCCTGTACGAGCGGGAGGAATCACTGGGCGGGCAGGTGCGCCTCGCGGCGATGCTTCCGAGCCGGTTCGAGTGGAACGTGGTCGTACGCAACCTTGAACGTGCCGTTGAACGCCTGGGCGTCGAGGCCCATCTGGGCGTCGAGGTGACACCCGAACTCGTCGAGGAGCTCGACCCGGACGTCGTGGTCTCGGCGACGGGCTCGCGCTTCGCCACCACGGGGTGGTCAGTCGCGCGCGGTGAACGCCCCGGCATTCCCGGCCTCGCGGACGCTTCGGTAATGACGCCCGCCGAGGTCCTGACGTCACCCGAGTCCTGCGGTCACGAGGTCGTGATCGTCGACGAGCTCGGCACGTACGCACCACTCGGCGTCGCCGAATACCTCGCCGACCGCGGCCACCGGGTGCGCATCGTGTCGCGCCACATGTTCATCGGGGCCAAGACCATGGCCACCCTGGACCTGCCCGTCATCTACCCGCGGTTGGCGAACAAGGGGGTCGCGCTCCAGCCGCAGAGCTTCGTCGAGCAGGTCAACGCAGACAAGACGGCCGAGGTGATGGCCATGTGGGACGGCTCGACGGTGCAGGTTCCGGCCGACACGGTCGTGCTGATGATGGAACGCAAACCACGCAACGAGCTGTACGCGTCGTTGACGGCCGCGGGGGCACGCACGGTGCACCGCATCGGCGACTCGCTCGCTCCCCGCGACGTGGATGCCGCGATCTACGACGGGGAGCGGCTGGGACGGGCCCTCTAGCGTCACTCCACCTCCTTGAGAACAGATGGGAAGCCAATGACGACGACACACAACGTTTCAGGCGAGGGACCTGCTGGCCGTCCGGCGCCCGCCGGCCACGCGATGCTGTTCTGTCCAGCCGACCGACCCGACCGCTTCCGCAAGGCTCTCGAGGCGGCCGATGCGGTCATCATCGACCTCGAGGACGCCGTATCGCCCGACGGCAAGGACCGCGCCCGCGACACCGTCAGCGACGCCCTGTCGTGGCTACCACCCGACCGCACCGTGGTGCGGATCAACTCACCACGCACCGACACGGGGGTCGCCGACCTGGAGATGCTTCGGCACTCGCCGGCCCGATTCGTCATGGTGCCCAAGGTCGAGGCCGAGGAGGAGATCGAAATGGCGGCACCGCTAACAGTGATCGCCCTCTGCGAGACCGCCCGCGGGATCCAACGAGTCCCGGTGCTCGCCAACGCCGATGGGTGTGTCGCCGTGATGTGGGGCGGGGAAGACCTCACGGCCGACATCGGCGGAAGTCGCAGTCGAGGCACCGACGGTGCCTACCTCCCGCACGTGCAGTACGCCCGTAGCCGAACCCTGATCGCCGCCGCAGCGGCAGGGATCGCGGCATGGGACGGCGTCTACTTAGACATCGCCGACCTGGCCGGGTTGGAGAACGAGACCCGCGACGCCGTGTGCATGGGATTCGACGCCAAGGTGATCATCCATCCGAGTCATGCCGCCGTCGTCCGCCGCACGTACCGCCCCGCAGACGACCAGATCCGCTGGGCCGGGAAGCTCTTGGATGCAGTGCGGGCCGCGGGATCGGGTGTCACCACCTTCGACGGTCGAATGGTCGACGGACCGCTCATCCAGATGGCCGAGAACATCCTCCACGCCGCGCGCGTGCCGCAGTGACCTAGATCTACCCGGACCTCCACTCGTAGAAAGCGATTTGCTCATGACAGTCGACGTCACGGTCAACGACTTCGTCGCCACCATCACGATCAACCGTCCCGACAGGTTGAACGCGATGGACGGGCCCACGTACACGGCGCTGTCGCAGGCGTGGGAGAGGGTGCGAGACGACGCCGACATCCGGGTTGCCGTCGTCACCGGCGCCGGCGACCGCTCGTTCAGCGCGGGCGCCGACCTGAAGAGCTTCATCTCCGCGCCAGGTGATCTGTCCCGGTTCTGGAACACACAGCGCGATCAACTCCTCAACCGCGGGCTGGAGGTGCACAAGCCGGTCATCGCCGCCGTCAACGGTTACTGCCTCGGTGGTGGGATGACATTGCTGCTGGCCACCGACATTCGGCTGGCGGCACCGCACGCCACCTTCGCCCTGAGCGAGGTCAAACGCGGACTCCTGCCGGCCAACGGCGGGACGCAGCGGATACTGGAACAGCTGCCCTACCCGTTGGCGATGGAGCTGCTGTTGCTCGGTGAGCCAATGGATTCCGAGTCGGCCAAGCGGTGGGGGCTAATCAACGAGGTCGTTCCCAAGGAAGACTTATTGGATGCCGCCCTGGACTACGCCCATCGAATCGCTGCCCTACCGCCGCTAGCCGTTCAGGCGTGCAAGGAGTTGGCCGTGCGCGCGCGAGACATGGATCGCCCGTCCGGCTTTCGACTGGAGCAGACCATGCTGCGGATGCTGCAGTTCACCGAGGACTCCCAGGAAGGAATTGCCGCGTTCAGCGAGCGACGGGCGCCCGAATACCAGGGACGGTGAGTGGTTCTCTCCGGGACGTCGACGTCGTGCTCGCGGTGGCGGCCGTCGTGGTCAGTGGGAGCGCAGGCGTTGGGTGATGAACAGCGCAGCGCGGTCGACTGCCTCGCCTGCTTCGTCGATCTGTCCGATGAACGCCGGGAACACGTGAGGGACGTTCGCGACGACATCGAGTATCGCGTCCCGCGCCCGGTTGGCGAGGCGTACCGAATCGTCGAGCAACAGTTCATCCGTGCCGACCTGCAACAGGATCGGCGGAAACCCCGTCAGATCCCCAAGCACCGCGGGTGCCAGGAGGGGTTGGCCCGGGTCCTGCCCATCCAGGTACAGATCCCCGGTGCGGGCCATCGCGTCTCGGGTGAACAACGGATCGATGCCCTCTTTGGTCGTCATCGATTGGCCGGTGCGCGAATGGTCCAGGCCAGGCGAGAACGCTACGAGACCCGCCGGCAGCGGCAGCCCCGAGTCCTTGGCCGCAAGGGTCGCGGTGACGGTCAGGCCCCCGCCAGCGGAATCGAGCAGATGCGCACGGGCTTCGCAGAATTCATGGGCAGCTTCCCGGTCCCAGGCGGCATCACGCGGGCCAGGCCGGCGGGGTGGCGATGTCGGGTCTCGTGTCGGCCGACCCGGACTCGAGCAACAGCACGCGGACCGACGGGTCCTCGGACAGTCGGGCGGCAATCACGCACCCACATTGCGTCGGCGGGGTCGCGCCGACGTCAGTGGATGGGGTTGCGCGGTTGCAGCACGAAGTCGTAACGCGCGGTCGGCTAAGGAACATTGCCTACGCCGCCGTCAGGATTGCTGTCCAGACTCGGTGGCATAGATCTCAAGGGAAAGCCGTCGATAGTGAGCCGCAGAGCGTCACGCTTGGCTTGCGAGGTGATACGGCTGGCGTGGAGCGCCAACGCGCCGGTCGATTCGCTCCCCGTTGCCGTTGCGAGCAGTTGGTCGTTTCTGCGCGGGTGCTTCCGCACCGCCGCGAATTATCTCCGTGTGGAGGGCTTGATCGGATTCGTCATAGGTACCCCTAACGGCTTCTTCCGATCTAGCATATCTGATGACGCATGCACTCATATTCTGCAGCGGTGAGACGTTCGTCGCAATCGTTCGAGGAAAGTCCGGCACGGGTGGCGGGGTAGCACGTGGAGTCGATGCGCACCCGCACCGAGGCCATCGCCATCACAGATCCTTCTGCATAGCCATGCCCAGAGGGCCCCGGCCCTGGCCGATCTCCTCGAAACCTTTGCGCTGATATAGCTTTCGCGCAGGATTACGCACATGAACGTTCAGGCACAGCGCGGTCTGGGTTCCCGCGCATTGCACAAACAGAGCATCCAGTAGTGCACCACCCACCCCGCTGCCACGCATATCAGGCACCACGGCAATGCAGAGTTCCGGCAACGGAACTCCGGCAGAGCCGACGCGCAAAGGAGGTTCAATG
>NZ_JBEVLO010000098.1:0-4317 GCF_040509115.1 Mycobacterium sp.
GACCGCCGTGCGCTGGCGGACGGATGTGTCGGCGGCCGGCAACGGGGTGACGGGGTTGGTGGGGCCGCCATCGACTCCTGAGCCGGCGACGTACGCGCACCGGGAACAGACGAAGCCGGCTCCCCTCCGTCCCTGATGAATCCGGCCCGGGCGCTTGCTGATGCGATTCCGGCGCCGTACTGGCTGGATCGGGCCGAGCGTCCACCGGCGCGCAGCCGATTGCGACACCGAAGCGGATCTGGTCGTGGTGGGTGGCGGCTTCACCGGACTGTGGGCCGCGCTCCAGGCCATCGACGCCGACCCCGGCCGCAGCGTGGTGCTGCTCGAGGCCAACCGGATCGGCTGGGCCGCGTCGGGGCGCAACGGCGGATTCGTGGAGGCGAGCATCACCCACGGCGCCCAGAACGGCCGCACGCGGTGGCCCGAGGAGTTCGAGACGCTGACGGCGATGGGCCTCGAGAACCTCGACGGCATGCAGGCCGAGATCGAGCGCCTCGGCCTCGACGTCGAGTGGCAGCGCACCGGAATGCTGGGCGTGGCGACCGAACCCCACCAGGTGCAGTGGCTCAAGGACTCGGCCGCCGAAGGGGACGGCACGTACCTCGACGAAGCCGCGGTGCGCGCCGAAGTGCACTCGCCGACGTTCCTGGCCGGGCTGTACCACGGCACCACCTGCGCCATCGTGCACCCCGCCAAGCTGGCGCTCGAACTCGCCCGCGCATGCGGCGAGGCAGGCGTCAGCATCTACGAGCACACCAACGCCAAGGCCATCAACTCCGGCAACGTGTCCATCCGCGTCGACACCTCGGCGGGCCCGACCATCACCGCCCGGCAGGTGGTGCTCGCCACCAACGTCTTCCCGCACCTACTGAAGCGCAACCGGTGGCACACCGTGCCCGTCTACGACTACGTGCTGGCCACCGAGCCGCTCACCGATGCCCAAGTCGACAGCATCGGCTGGCTCCACCGGCAGGGAATTGGCGACTCCGCCAACCAGTTTCACTACTACCGGATGACCGAGGACAACCGCGTCGTCTTCGGCGGCTACGACGCGATCTACCACTTCGGCCGAAGGGTCGACGCCCGCTACGAGGACCGGCCCGAGACCTACCGCAGGCTTGCCAGGCACTTCTTCATCACCTTCCCGCAATTGGAGGACGTCCGCTTCAGTCACCGCTGGGCGGGCGCCATCGACACCAACACCCGGTTCTGCGCACACTGGGGATTGGCCCGCGAAGGGCGGATCGCCTACGTGAACGGCTTCACCGGACTCGGCGTCGGCGCCGCCCGGTTCGCGGCGGACGTGTGCCTCGACCTGCTGGATGGACTTCCCACGCCGCGCACCGAATTGGAAATGGTGCGCCACCGGCCGCTGCCGTTTCCGCCCGAACCGTTTGCCAGCGCCGGAATCCAGGCCACCCGGTGGTCGCTGGATCGCGCCGATCACACCCAGGGCCACCGCAATGTGCTGCTCCGCACCCTGGACGCACTCGGTCTCGGCTTCGATTCCTAGCTGTCGCGCTCGGGTAGCCCCGGGGTCGCCAGGCAGCGGATCTCGGACCCGGGCCAGATCGATCTCGGCCGGATGGTAACGATCCGGTAGCGGACATCGATAGGCACCTCGTACGCTTCGGCACGCGGGTTGCCTTTGCCATGGGTAGCCTGAGCGTCGGCCACCTCGAGCGATCGGAGATGACGTTGCGCAGAACACGTTTGCGCGCGCTGGTCCTGGCAACGGCAGCCCTCGCCGCCGCGAGCTTTGCTCCAGTCGGATCCTGGCAGGCCGCCGCCGAACCTGGCGTCGCCGTCTATCCCGGCATGGAGATCCGTCAGGACACCAACAAGTGCACCCTCGGGTACGTCGACCTGGCGACGCGGACCGCATTCACGGCAGGCCACTGCCGCGGCAGTGGCAGCGTCGGCGACAAGGATGGCAACGTCATCGGACACCAAACGGTGTTCCGCGACAACACTCCTGACGGCGCAACCGTCACCACCGATCACAACATCTCCGACTGGGAGGCCATCGCGCTGGCCCCCGAGGTTCAGATCAACGACGTGCTGCCCATCGGCAGACCGCTCACGGTCGACCCGGCCTTCGCACCGCAACCCGGTCTGCGGATCTGTCACTTCGGCGTCGTCACCGGAGAGAGTTGCGGCACAGTCGAATCCGTGAACAACGGGTGGTTCACGATGTCCAACGGGGTGGTCAGCCAGAAGGGCGACTCCGGCGGCCCGGTCTACGTGCCGACCGACGACGGCCGCGCCGTCATCGTCGGGATGTTCAACAGCACCTGGGGCCAGTTGCCCGCGGCCGTGACATGGCAGGCCACCGACCAGCAGATCCGCCAAGAGGTCTTCATGGCCACCTCCGCCCAGGTCGACGCGGCGCCGGGAGTCGTGCCACCCCCGTCGTGACCGTGGCGCCACCCCCGGCCGAAGCTCTCCGGCCGAAGCCATGCGGCGGCCCGTCGCGGGATTCGCTGGGTGCCGATCGCCTGCGGTACGTACCATTCGCCCATGACGTTGACAGTGGGGGAGACGTTTGCCGACTTCGTGATCCTCGGCCGGGTCGGAACGGGCGAATTGGGCGAGGCATATCTGGTCTCGGATGGGCAGTCATCGCGCCGCGATGCACTGACGGTGTTGCCAGCCGACCTAACGACCGATCCGGCGTACCGGGCGCGGTTCGTCAGGGAGGCGGAGCTCGCGGTCACCTTGTCGCATCCCCACATTCTCGACGTGCACGCGCGTGGCGAGGACGACGGCCGGTTCTGGATCACCACCGAATTCGTCGACGGGATCCGGGCCGATGCCCTGGTCCGCGACCGCTACCCGAAGGGGCTGCCGCCCGAAGGGGTCGTCGAGATCGTCGACTCCATCGCCTCGGCATTGGACTACGTCCACGGCAAGGGGTTGCTGCACCGAAACGTCGCGCCGGCGAACATCCTGATCTCCCAGTCGGACTCACCGGCCCGGCGCATCTTCCTCGAGGAGGTGGGCATCGCCCGACCGCTGGAGGACACGCCGGGGTTGACGGCGAGCGACACCGGCCTCGAGTCGGTGGCCTTCACCGCCCCCGAGCAGCTCATGGGCGAGGACGTCGACCCACGATCGGATCAATATGCGTTGGCGTGCACGGCCTTTTACCTGCTGACCGGACAGTGGCCGTACCCGTCGACGAACGCCGCGGTGATCATCAACAAGCACGTGATGTCCCCGCCGCCGTCGATCGGGGAGCGAAGGCCCGATCTCGCGCGGCTGGACGGAGTGTTCGCGACCGCCATGGCCAAGGATCTCACTGCGCGGTTTCCCTCCTGCCTGGACTTCGCCGAGGCGCTGCGGCGTGGGCTCCTGGCTTCGCCGGACGACGTGGCCGAGGCGCCGATTCCAGTGCCATATCCCGAGGCGGGCTACGCCCCGGTGGCTGCGGTCCGGGCCAGTGCCTGGCCGTCGCAGCCTCGCCCCAGTGGTCGGGTCACGCGAAAGTGGTCCCGCGAGGCGTTGTTCTCGGGGTCGCGGTGGTCGGGCAAGAAGATCATGGTCGCGGCGCTTGCCACCCTTGGCATCATCGCGATGGCAGGCACCATCGTGTTCGGCGTGGTGTCCGCGTTCGTGATGAGCAGACAGCAGCAGGCCGCGCCACCACCGAGCGCGCTCGCGCCGCCGACGACGGTCGCCCCGGTGATCGGCAAGCCCCTTGCCGTGCGCACGGTTCTCGATGCGCCGTTGCAGCCGCGTCCCGACCAGTGCCCCGTGGACGCGCCGCCTGCGCCGCCGCCGCAGAACCCTTTGGAGGCGTGCGCGATCGACGGTCAGGCGGTGTACCAGCTGGGCCCCGTCGTGCTCCGGCTCGATCTCACCAGCGCGACATCGGCGAAACTGCCGATGAGTGACGTCTATGGCGTGCAGATGTCGATGGACGCGGCGTCGGGCGCGGCGTTCGCGCAGTACACGGCCGCGAACGTCGGCACGCAGCTCGCGTTCGTCCGCGACGGGAAGGTGCTGGCTGCGCCGTCGATCACCGAACCGATCAGCGGCGATTCGCTGCAGATCTCCGGTCAGCTGACGGGCGAGGCGGCCGAGACCATCGCGAGGATGTTGCGCGACGGCACCTGACCCGGTTCAAGGCAGCACCTCGAACACCGGGATCGACGGCGCCACGGCGCGGATCTCGTCGTCGGACGAGTCTGGGGTCAGGCCCCCGACGTGCCCCTTGACCTCCCAGAACCAGCGCTTGAGGTAGATCTTGAGCAGCTCGGGCTTGGCGTCGTCGGCGAGCTCGGTGATGCGAACCTCGCGGCTGCGCCAGCGCGG
>NZ_JBEVLO010000099.1:0-10280 GCF_040509115.1 Mycobacterium sp.
CCCATGCTCAACGGCGAGACCATCCGTCTCGATGGCGCAATCCGGATGGCGCCGCGATGACGCAAGTTGCCATCGTCACCGGCGCCAGCAGCGGCATTGGCTTCGAGGTCGCGAGCCAGCTGATCGCGGCGGGCATGAACGTGCTGGGTGTCGGTCGCGATGAGAAGAAGCTGAGCGAGCTGAAGCAAGCGCTCAAGGGCTCGGAGCGCATCGAGACGCTGGCGGTCGACCTCACGGACGACGGCGCCCCCAACCAGATCGTGGAGTCTGTGCTCGCGCGCTGGGGCCGGATCGACTTCCTGATCAACAACGCGGGCGTCGGCCTCCACGGTGACTTCGCCGAACAGGACGCCGCCGCGAACGGCGCTCAGGTCCAACTGAATTGCGTGACGCTGGTCGAACTCACGGCGCTGTTCCTGCCCGAGATGGTGCGCGCGGGCCACGGGCTGGTCCTCAACGTCGCGTCCACCGCGGCGTTCCAACCCATCCCCGGCATGGCGGTGTACGGGGCGACGAAGGCGTTCGTGCTGTCCTTCACCGAGGCGCTGTGGCAGGAGGCCAGGGGGACGGGCGTCCGGGTGTTGACGCTGTGTCCCGGGGCCACCGAGACGGAGTTCTTCGCCCGCACCGGTGCGGAATTCCTGACCAGCGGCAGGCAAACGTCGCAGCAGGTCGTCGACACGGCCATGGCGGCGATCGGCAAGTCGACGCCGACGGTCGTATCGGGACTGAAGAACACCGTTCTGGCCAGCGGTTACAGGTTCGCGCCACGGCGGCTGCTGCTCTCGGTGTCCCAGCGGATGATGACGGCGAACTGAGGGCGAACTGACGCTGTTCGGCCAAACTATTCTGCAAAGGTGCTGTCCGGTAACAATTTTGGGGGGATAGTAGAACGTCGGTGTGCGGTCGTAGGATCGACGTGGCAGCCATCGATGCGAGGGAGTTTCCATGCCACAGGCCAGCGTCTGGACGGGCGACCCGGTTTGGCTCGCAGACGTCCTGCGCGCCGAGGGCGTCAGCCTGGTCGAGTATCCCGGGTGGCGCGATCGCGGCCACGGTGACTTCAAGGACATCCGCGGCGTCATGGTGCACCACACCGGTTCGGACACGGCGACCGCGGCGTCGATCGCCAACGGACGCCCCGACCTTCCCGGGCCGCTGTCGCAACTGCACATCGCGCGCGACGGAAAGGTCACGGTGGTCGCGGTCGGCGTGGCGTGGCATGCCGGTGTCGGCATGTACCCGTGGCTGCCCGCCAACATGGGCAACTGGCACATGATCGGCATCGAGTGTGCCAACAGCGGCACCAGCCCCACCGCGCCACACCGGCAGAACTGGCCTGACGCCCAGTATTTCGCGCTGATCCGGTGCTGCGCAGCCATCAACCGGCGACTGGCGCAGAACGCGTCCCGCACCATCGGGCACAAGGAGTACGCGGGCCGCGCCCAGGGCAAGTGGGATCCGGGGGCCATCGACATGCACGTCCTACGCGACGACGTCCAGGCCAGGATCGGGAACGTCGCGCAACCCGCTCCCACTCCGCGTCCCCCCGTCCCGGTGGGGGAGTACGCCGACGTCCTGCTGTTCCGCGGGTCGCACGGCCCGCAGGTCAGCGAACTTCAGCGTCGGCTCAAGTACGGGTATGCGGAGTACGCGGGCAATCTGACCGTCGACGGTGACTTCGGACCAGCCACCGAGGTCGCGGTCCGGGAGTTTCAGCGCCGCACCCGCGGGCTGAAGGTGGACGGCATCGTCGGTCCGGCCACCGCGGCAGCGTTGCGGCTCAAGGTGGTGCCCGCCGATCCGGCGGTGCTGTTGGTCAGCGCCGAAGTGGGCTGACATGTCTGCGGGCGTCGTGTCCCCCAACCCGAATCACTTCGGCCGCAGAGGTTTCCATCGGGATGACACTAACCTGGCGGGCTCTGCGGGGCCGGCGACACTTGGTAGTGGCCGATCGCCCAGCCGTTGCCGACCCGGGTCAGCAGCACGCTGAGGTGGACCGCAATGGTCGGACGGTCGGTGAAGGCGAAGTCGACACCGAGGTAGCCGAGGATTACTCCGGGGGCAGGCTCGCGGGTCTCGAGAATGCGATACGTCGGACGCAACCCCCGCGGTTGGGCGGCGTAGTAGTCGGCGACGGCCGTGCGTCCGACGCCGTACGGACGCAACCCTTGAAAGATCGCGTCATCGGTGAACAGCGCCGCGACGCGTTGTGGATCCCGCTCGTCGATGGCCGACTTCCACTGGTCGAGTACGTCAGTCATCACCGCGCGCTGCTCGTCGGGTGTCATCTCAGTGGCCCGCGCTCTGGCCGCCGTCGACGTGCAGGATTTCGCCGGTCACGAACGACGCGTTCTCCAGATACATGACGGCGTCGACCACGTCGTCGACCTCGCCGAGCCGCTTCATGGGGTGCAGCCCACTCAGCGCGTCGTGGGTCGCCGGATCGTGCATCGGGGTGCGGATGATTCCGAGAGCCACTGCGTTGCTGCGGATTCCGCGGTCGGCGTACTCGATGGCCAATGCGCGGGTGGCCGCATTGAGCCCGCCCTTGCTGAGCGAGGCAAGTGCGGCGGGGACCGTCGAGTTCGCGTGGTCGACCAGGCTGGTCGACACGGTGACGAGATGTCCGCCGCCCCCGGACAGCATGGCCGTCACGGCCGCGCGGGTGAGCTCGAAGAACCCGCGCACGTTCACGCCCATGACCGCGTCGTAGTCCTCGTCGGTGTAGTCGGTGAACGGCTTGGAGACGAAGATTCCGGCGTTGTTCACCACGGTGTCGACCCGCCCGAATCGGGCCATCGCCGCATCGACGATCGACTGGCCGACGCCGGGTTCACCGACGTCGCCCGGCACCGCGAGAATCATCGGGTCGTCGCTGGGTTCGATGTGCCGCGAATTGGCGACCACGGCGTAGCCGAGCTTGCGGTAGCCGGCCACCAGGCCTGCGCCGATGCCCTGCGATGCGCCGGTGATCACTGCGACCTTCTGTACTGATGTCATTTCTTCCGTCCTTGCTCGAAGTCATTGAGATGAACGCCGCCAGTGGCCCGCCGCAGTTCCGCCGCATCCGACCGGTTTGCTTGCTGCTGGTAGTCCGAACCTCCCACTGCACTACGATCCGGATCGTGGAGCTGAGACAGCTGCGCTACTTCGTCGCCGTGGCCGAGGAATTGAACTTCGGCCGCGCTGCCGGGCGTCTCCACATCGCGGGCCCGTCGCTCTCCCAACAGATCAAGGCTCTGGAACGCGACCTGAAGGTGCGTCTCTTCGAGCGGGATCGACGGTCGGTCGCACTGACGCCGTCCGGCGCGGCTCTGTTGCCAGGTGCTCGCGCGTTGATCGCCCAGGCCGACGAGTTGCGCAGGCAGGCCAGCGGCCTCGTCCGCTCCGAGCCGGTCCGAGTGGGATACGTGAACTGGTGTCCGCCAGACCTTTCCGAGCGAGCGGCCGGGGTGGCCCAGATCAGAATCGACACCTGGGTGCTGCCATCGCACGTTCAGGCGGCCAGGGTGGCCGAGGACAATCTCGACCTGGCGATCTGTTGGGTGCAGACCAGCGACCTGGCGGAGTTGGATCTCGACGCACGCCTCATCTGGGCAGACCGGTTGTACGCGGTTGCGGTCGGCGACGACTCGTCACCCGTCGACGCCAAGGAGACCGCGGTGCTGCTTGACGCCGACACGGCGACGTGGTCGTCGTCGAATCGCTTCGGCGAGCAATTCGCTAGTGCCACGGGTGCCACCGCCATTCGGATCGACGACGGTGGCATCACCGGGCCTGCGTTCTTCGAGCACGTTCGCAGGCTGGGCAGGCCCGTTCTCAACTCGCCGAAGGGGCAGGATGCGCCGTTGCCTCGGGGGTTGGTGGCGCGACCCATCGTGCACCCCGCGCCCTACTGGACGTGGTCGCTGGTCTCGCGTCGCGACGAGGACGACGAGACCGTGCGCGCGGTGATCGAGCTGCTCACCAGCGGGGTGGCGATAGACGGGCTCGGAGACGCGTCGTCGTGGCTGCCTGCCGCCGATCCGCACACCCTGCCGCGCTAGCCGGTCGAGCTGAGACCACCTGTGGCCCCGACCATGTCGCGGTTGGGATAGTCGATCCGCAGCATCACGGCGACCACCGCGCCGCAGGCCACCACGGCCGCGCCAACGAGCAGGACGGTGTGAAAGCCGTGCCGGATCAGCGGTGCGACGAGCAGCGGGCCTGCGATCTGGCCTGCCGAGTACCCCGCGGTGAGCAGTGCCACGGCGCGCGGCCCGTTCAGATGAGCACCGGCAGCCAGCGCGATCGTGCTGATCCCGATGAACGTGACGCCGAACAGGATCGCACCGACGAGGGCGGCCACCGGACCTGACGCCAATGCGGACAGGGTGATGCCTGCGGCCTGCAGGAGCAGCGCTGCTGCCAGCAGATCGGGGTGGGAGAAGCGGCCGCTCAGCCACGCCCACAGTGCTGCGGATGGTGCGGCCGCCAGCCCCACGACGACCCAGGCGCCCTTGCCGAGCCAGCCCGGCGAGCTCTGTTCGATGGCCGCCACCAGGAATGTTCCCGCGACGATGTACCCGACGCCTTCCAGCGTGTAGCAGAGGACGAGCGCCGCGAACCACCGTCCGACTCGGTGCCGCCGACGCGTGACCGGGACATCGTCGGCAGCCGGTTCGGCGACCGGGCCGTGGCGCCCGGCCCACGCAGCGCCCGCGAGCATAGCGGCCAGCGCCCCGACTGCCCACCAGGCACTTCGCCAGTCCGCGGCGGCAGGCAGGACGAACACCAGGAATCCCGACCCCGCGATGCCGATACCGATGCCACTGAACCCCCAGCCCGCCAGGTGCGGTGAATCGTGCCGCAGCTGGTCCATCATCAGGTTGACGGCGCACACGAACACCAGCGCGCTGGCCATGCCAGCCGTCAGGCGCGCGATTGCCCAGTGAATCTGGTTGTCCAGCAACGGCATCAGCAGCACGGTGGCGACCACCACGACGAGCGACGACTTCAAGACGACGGGGGAACGTGCCATCCGTGGTGACATCGTCGCGGCCAACGCGCCGGCGAGGTATCCGACGTAGTTGGCGGTGGCCAGCGTCGCGCCCGCCTCGGCGGTGAGGCCCGCCTTCGCGGTCATCATCGGCAGGATGGGGGTGAAGGCGAAACGCCCGATGCCCATCGCCGCGCCCAACGCCGCGGCACCCCGGGCCGCGTGCACCCAACCGGCAGTCCTGCGTTTGACGGCAAGTTCATACATCGGTCAATCGTCGGGGAACGCCCTTGCCTGTCGCCACGACCAGCAACCTCCTTGGTGGGAGGCGCCGGCTATCACCGGCTAGCGAAGCCGTTGCGATGGCGGCACTTGACTCCTGCGCACTCGTCAGGAAATAATTATTTACTGGTTAGTCAACACGTTCTGGTTAGTCAAAACGTTTGATGGGCTCCTGGACCCCCGCCGTCAGAAGACAACGCCAACGATTGGAACCCGATGACACACTCCGACCACCCCTCCGTTCGACGGCTTGCGACAACGGCAGGCACGGTTACCTCGATCGCGGGCACTGCCCTGCTCGGTGCCCCCGACCGGGTGGGCCCCGTCATTGGACTGACCTCGAAACGCGATGCGCGGCTGGTGGGCGCACTCGACCTCGCTCTGGCTCCTGGATTGTTGTGGGGTCGTCCCCGATGGCCGTGGCTGACGGCGCGGGCTGTAAGCAACGTGGCGACAGCGGGATTCGTCCTGCGACGAGCAGCGGACGGGTCGTCCCGACGCAACGCCCGGGTGTTCAGCGTTGCGCTGGGGCTCGCGACTCTCGCCGACGCGCGGGCCGCCTCGCTAGCGATGCGTTGAGCACTGGTCAGCACGCCCGGGTGTCGAGCCGAGTGGTTTGGACGTCGTTGGTCTGGACGTCGCAGAGGCGTTGAAGCGGGGCGGGACTCACCCGAGACGCGGGTGGATTGAAGCGTCGCTGACGTGTTGATCTCCGCGGGCAAGGCGCTGTCGCGGGTCGTCGGCCGATCACATGCGCCCGCCGGAGGCATCGATGTTGGCCCCGGTGATGTACGACGCGTCCGGGGAGAGCAAGAAGGCCGCAATGGCGGCGATCTCACTGGGTTCCGCACGCCGACCTAGCGCGTAGACCGATTTGAGAATGTTCTCCGGCGCGACGCCGCGCAACGCGGGTGGGGTATAGCTCGACGCGTGTTTCGCCGCCATGTCGGTGACGGTCCCTCCGGGGGCGATCGCATTGATGGCGATACCGCGTTCGGCCAACTCTGGCGCCAGGTTGAGCACCATCGCGGACACGGCGGCCTTGCTGGCGGCGTACAGGGTGTGATGGTAAACCGCGATACGGGCACTCACCGACGAGGTGAGCAAGATCCGGCCGCCCGACTCCATTGCGGCTGCTGCGGCCTGAGCGGCGAACAGCTGACCGGCCACGTTGATGTGGAAGACGCGATCGAAGTCGGCCGCGGTGATCGCGTCGAGCGCACCGAAGTACTCGACTCCCGCGTTGCTGGCCAGCAGGTCCAAACCGCCGAACTCGGCGACCACCCGGGCCACCAGATCCCGTGTCTGTTCGGGGTCGGCGACGTCGGCCTGGAAGGCCGCCGCGCGGTGACCTGCGTCGGTGATTTCACCCACCAATGCCTCCGCCGAGGCGGCGTCGGCGACGTAGTTGATCGCCACCGCAGCGCCCTCGGCGGCCAACCGCCGCACGATTGCCGCGCCGATGCCTCTGCTGCCGCCCGTGACCAAGGCCCGCTTTCCTGCTAGCCGTCCCGCTTGAGACATTGCTGCCACCTTTCCTTCCACTGTTTGGACCACTGTTTGGACGTTGGACGAAACGATCCGCTACCGCGTTGTCCGCACGCGGCCGTCGGCAAACGACGCCTCGGCACCTGCCGGACCTCGGGGTGGTTCGACGCCGAGCAACGTCGCGGGCGGGTTTTTCCTTCCCTAGGACGCCAGTAGGAGCGCTGCCGTGACGAGCATGACGGCGGCGGTGGCGCCGTGGATCCCCCAGGCGATGGACTTCGGGCCGCCGTTGCCAAGCACGATGGCGGTGTCGGCAATCGGAATGATGGTGGCGGCCAGGATCACCCAGCCCAGCAGGTGCGTAGCACCCGCGACCATGAGGATGATGACGAACAGACCCGAGGCGATGTCGCGGATGCCCTTGACGCTCAGGTAGGCGCCGACGTTCGCCTGGTCCAGGTCTGGTTGGACGCCGTAGCCGGCGGCGGCGGCGCGCGGCGCGAGGAGGAACCGTGCGCCGATGACGATGATTGCCGCGGCGATGAGTCCGGCGAGCACGTAGGCGATGGTGGTGACGATGGTCATGTGGAGCACTCCTGGGTCTTCGTTAGTGAATTGGTGAATATGACGTCGGGTCAAGCGGTATCGCTTGAACGTCGACGATGTCGTCGACGTCGAAGCCGGCCATGTCGGTGGCGAAATCTGGGCTGGCCATGATGTGCCGGGTGAGGTGTTCGGGATCGGCGCCCGGTGGGTAGCGGATCAGCGCGACGAGTCGATTCGCGCCGCCACTCCGCTCGGTCCACACACCGTGGGTGGTGACCCCGAAGCTGGTGAACGTGGCCAGGTGGCGGTCCCAGTGCACCGTCGCGTACCTCTGCAGCGCTTCTGGCGATCGCAGGGTGTAAATCCTGAGCTGAAACATCAGATCGCCATCGCGACGCAGAGGGCGGCAAGTGCCAGGCCTTGCAGCACGGCGCGAGCGCCGATGATTTGGTCCCACTTCGCTTGCAGTGCACGGCCGTTCGATGGCACCTGACCGGACTCGGCAGCCGCGGTGAGTCGTCGATTGATGGGTGCGCTCACCCGGGTGTAGAGCACGAGCCAGATCACCAGCAGGATCAGGGCTGCGCCCGCCGCGATCGCCTGTGCCCAGTGGGCGACCACGACCGCCAGCACTGCCGTCGATGCGGTGGCGAGGAGTCCGAGCACCCCCGACACGGGCATGCGTCGGTCTCCGTAGCGGTGCACGTATCCCATGACCGCGACCAGCGCGCGGTCGTCGACCACCGCCAGCGCGGGGCGCAGGACGATCGCGCAGAACACGTCGGTGCCGTAGACCACGGCGGTGCTCAGCACCGCTGTCAGTGCGGCGGCGCGGGTGATGAGGTCGAGATCCATGGGGTAAGTCCTCTCAGTGGCAAGTGCTAGCAACGCTAACCCTCGAAGCCGCTCACGTCAATAGCGGTGCTAGATGCAATAGCGATGCTAGATTGTGCTATGGCCACCGAAGACCGCCGAGCGCGTGAGCGAGCCGCCCGCCGACGGCTGATCATCAGGACGGCCCGCGAGCTGGCCGAGGCGGAGGGCTGGGAAGCCGTCACCACCCGTCGCCTGTCCACTGAGATCGAATACAGCCAGCCCGTGTTGTACAAGCACTTCGCCGGTATGGAGCACATCGCTGAGGCCGTCGCCATCGAGGGGTTCGGCGAGCTCGCGGATGCGCTTCGGGCCGCTCGCCCCAAGGCCGGTGAGGCAGGCGGCGCGCTGACGCGAATCGCCCACGCCTACCTCGACTTTGCCCAAGAGAACCCAGCCGTTTACGACGCAATGTTCACCCGTGCGACCACCCTGCGCTTCGCCGCCCATGACACACCGCCCCCACTGGCAGCGGCCTTCGCCGAGCTACGGCAGCCGGTTGGCGAGGTCGCTGACGAGGGCGATGCGGATGCGCTCACCGAGCTGTTCTGGGCCACGCTGCACGGGCTGGTCACCCTGACCCGCGCCGGCCGACTTCGCCCCGGCTACGACGAAGAACGTCTCCAGCTGCTCGTCGCGCAATTCGCCGGCTGACCCTGCGATTTCGGCGTGCTCATCGCCGCTCAGCGACGTGTTCTGTTTCGGGACATCGCTGACACATGTATGTCTCGGGACATCGCTGACACCTGAGTAGGGCCTTGAGCAGGATGGTTCATGGCCCAGAAGGTGACGGCGATGGACATTCGGATGGCTGCGACGTTTGTTGGACATGAAAATGTGGCGGCGTTTTGTCGTGCGCAGGGGATCAGTCGGGCCACGTTCTATAAGTGGCGCCAGCGTTTCCTTGACGGTGGCATCGAGGGGCTGCAGCAGCGGTCGCGGCGGCCGTCGTCGTGTCCAGGACAGACACCCGCACAGGTCGAGGAAGTGGTGCTGCGCCGGCGTAAGCAGCTTATGGAGCAGGGCCTCGATCATGGCCCGCAGTCCATCGCGTGGTCGCTGCGCCGCGACGGCTATCCCGGGGTGCCCTCGCGGGCCACGATCTGGCGGATCCTGACTCGCCACGGCGCGATCGTGGCCCAGCCACGCAAACGCCCCAAATCGGCGACGAAACGATTCTGCTTTGCCCGCCCGAATGAGTGTTGGCAGTCGGATTGGACGGAATGGCACCTCGCTGATGGCAGCGCGGTCGCGATCGCGGGCAGTCTCGATGATCACTCCCGCTACCTGGTCGGGCTGATCGCTGCACTCGGGTTCGGCACCGGCGAGTTGGTGTGGTCAGTGATGGTCGCCGGCATCAGCGAGCGTGGGATCCCGTCGATGTCGTTGTCGGACAACGGAATCATGTATACCGGCCGGTTACGCGGATATGAGGCGGCGTTCGAGATCAACCTGCGGGCCCTGGGCGTACGCACCATCAACTCCGCGCCCTACCACCCCCAGACCTGCGGCAAGATCGAACGGTTCTGGCAGACGCTGAAGAAATGGCTGAACGCCCGCGACCCGGCAGAAAACATCGATGAACTCAACGCACTACTGGCGCGGTTCCGCGATTTCTACAACAACCACCGCCCACACCGCGCGCATCGCGGCGCAACCCCCGCCGAAGCGTTCAACGCCACCGCCACAGCACGCCCCGTCGACCGACCTCTACCCGCTCCGGTGTTCGTCTCTCGCGCCACCGTAGGTACCGAATCGGGCAACCTCTTCGTTCGGCCCTACAAGATCAACGTCGGACTGCGCTGGGCCGGACACGAATGCGTCTGCATCCGCGACGGCACCCGCATCACCATCTTCAGCGGCAACAAGCTGGTCCGCGATTTCATCGCCGACCCAACCCGCAACTACCAACCCGGCGACAAAACCACCCGCACCTATCGCAACAGAGAACCCCAACCGGCACCATGAGTGTCAGCGATGTCCCGAGACATAAGTGTCAACGATGTCCCGAGACACCACATCGCGCCCAACGCAACGGAGCACGCCGAAGACGCTAGCCGTCCGGGTCGGGCCGCGACCAGCCCAGGATCATCGCCGGGGCGCACCCGCC
>NZ_JBEVLO010000100.1:0-29116 GCF_040509115.1 Mycobacterium sp.
GGAGAATCTCCGGGGCCGTGCTCCCGTGTTCGAGTCAGGACCGCCCGGAGCGGGCCAGGAACGCAACGGCGCCGATCGCCGCGACGACACCGATCCCGCCCCACACCACGGCTGAGATGACCAACGATCCGAAGAGTCCGTCGAACGTCAACGCGACGTACAACAGCCAGAGCGCCCGGAAGGCGGACCAGCCGGCGATGACGGCCAGGATGATCCCGACGACTCGGCTCGACTGGGGATTGACGCGGTTGGTCTGCTGCTCGATGGCGGCGGGGATGAAACTTCTGCCGGCGTACATGTGGTCGCTTCCTTTCGTGGCGCGCCGCCTCGGTGGCGTCGTCGTTGGGAAGATCAAAGCCAGTCGCGCTCGCTACCGATCCCAACAATCACCAGCCACCGCTCACCGCGGGACGTGGCGATGGAACCTCAGCACGTGGCGCGGGTCGAGGGCCTCGGTGACCGCGTTGAGCCTGTCCCGGTCGGCGGCCGGCATGGCGTCGGCGGCATCGGGCTGCCCCTCCCGGAACGACGGTGCGGCCCTGCCGACGTCGGCGTTTCGACCGGCGGCCTCGACGGCTCGCAGGACGTCGTCGGTGCGACGGCGCGCGTCGTCGTCGGGGGCCGTCCCCACGGCGTGAAGCAGGAACGGCGACGGCACGCTGGTGAGCGCGCCGTCGAAATCGGTTGCTGCCGAGTCGGTATGGCGCACCTCGATCATGCTCAGACCGCCCGGTTGGCCGACGTGCGCCGCCTCGAACACGTCGACGAGCACGTCGGTGGCGCCACTGCCGAGCCACCGGCCGGTGCCGCGGGCGGGAACGGCCGCCGGAGGATCCAGGTGAATCGCCGACAGTGACGCGACGTCACCGGGTGCCGTGGTGTCCACGACAGGGGTCGCCGCTCCGCGCACCGCGTCGCGCATCGGATCGAGCGGCGTTCCGCCGTCGGGGGATGCATAGGAGAGGTGAACCACCGTCGTGCCGAGCAGTTCGTCGGGAAAGGGCCCACGGGGCGGCACGTGCAGGAGCGACAAGGCGCTGGTCACCGAGTCGCTGACGGCAGCGGTGGCGGTCGCCCAGGCCGCTGCCACCTCCTTCAGGTCGGCCGCGGGCCAGAGCAGGTAACCCGTCCACAGCTCGGGCACTTCGAACAGCCCGATCTCAAGAGACGTGGCCACACCCACGGGCGCGCCACCGCGGAAGGCCCAGAGCGCCTCACGGTCAACGGGATCCGGGGCGTCGGCGGCGGCGACACGTATTCGCGCCGAACCGTCGACGTACTCGACGGAACGGAGGGCCGCCGCCGCGAGGCCATACTTGCGCACCAGCCAGCCAACGCCACCGCCGAACGTGTACCCGGCAACGCCGACCGTCGGCGAGGTGCCGCTGAGACCGAGGACGCCGTGAGGGGCGGCGGCCTCCTGAACGGTCGGCCACACCGCTCCCCCACCGACTCGCGCGATGCGAGCCGTGGAGTCGACGGTGGCCCGATTCAACCCAGAGGTGTCGAGGAGGACGTCGGCGCTGGCGATCGGTTGTCCTGCACCGTGTCCCGTGGCCTGAACTACCAGTCCGGCGCGTCCGTCGACGCATGCGATTGCACGCGCCACCTCGGCCGCCGAGCTCGGCCGCACGACGGCGCCGGGTTGCTGCCGGTAGCTGGCATTGTCCGGGGTGGTCGCCGCCGAGTACTCGGCACTTCCGGGCAGATGGACGATGCCGGGCAGTTCGGACAGGAGGCTGTCGACCACCCGCGTCATGACGAGAGCCTGCGCGTCAGCGCAAGAACCGGAATGGTTCGCGACGTCTTGCGTTGGTAGCCTGCGAAACCCGGATAGCGCTCGGCCTGCAGCGCGTACTTGGCGTCGCGCTCAGCGCCCTTCACCTCGACCGCGTGGACGTCGAGGCGCTCGTCGCCCACTTCGATGCTGACGTCGGGATTTGCGATCAGGTTCCAATACCACGCCGGGTTGCGGTCGGCGCCTGCGGCGGAGGCAAACACGAGGTATCGGTCGCCGTCGGCCAGATACATCATCGGACTGACGCGCTCCTCGCCACTACGTGCTCCGATGCTGTGCAGCAACAGAACCGGTGCCCCCTCGAACGGTCCACCGAGCTTGCCGTGGTTGGCGCGGAACTCGTCGATGTTCTTGCGATTGAAGTCGTCGGTGTCGGTCACGATGCCTCCTCGGCCTCGGTCAGGGTCGGATAGTCGGTGTACCCACGCGCCCCACCGGAATAGAACGTCGCAGGGTCGGCATCGTTGAGCACTGCGCCCGTACGCAATCGGTCGATTAGGTCGGGATTGGCCAGCGCCCACCTCGCCACCGGCGCCACGTCGGCCAGTCCGGCCTCGACGTCTGCGCCCAATGCGTCGAGAGGGCGGCCGTCCCTGATCAGGAGGAGCGCGCGGGGCCACGCCGCCCGGATGTCGGCTAGAAGCCCGCGGTCGTCGAACGAATAGAGGTCCAGGAAAGCGAGATCCAGCGTCGCGAGCTCGGTGACGAGGTAGCGGTAGAGCGAGTCGGCTTCTGGACCCTCGTCCAGCCCGCCCAGGGTGGCGCCAGGCGACAGGCGGATGCCGACCCGCTCTGGTCCGATCCGATCGACTACTGCCGATGCGACCTCCATGGTCAGGCGGGCCCGATTCTCGATCGAGCCGCCGTAATCATCAGTCCGGTGGTTGGCGTTGGGCGCGAGAAACTGTTGCAGCAGATAGCCGTTCGCGCCGTGGATTTCGACGCCGTCGGCACCTGCCGCGATCGCCAACTCGGCCGCGTCGGCGAAGTCCCGCACCGTCGAGGCGATCTCGTCGATGGACAACGCTCGCGGCGTCGGAGCGGGCTGCTTGCCGGTCGGGGTGAACATGTCCACCCCGGGGGCGATTGCGGACGGAGCCACCGGCGTTCGGTGGTGCGGGGTGTTGTCGGGATGCGACATCCGACCAACGTGCATCAGTTGGATGACCAGGTGCCCACCCCCGGCGTGGACCGCGTCGGCCACCTCGCGCCAGCCGTCGACATGGGCCCGCGTGTAGATCCCCGGCGTGTTCAGGTAGCCCTGGCCGTCGGCCGAGGGCTGGGTGCCCTCCGTGATCAGCAGGCCGAGCGACGCCCGCTGCGCGTAGTAGTCGACCGCCAGTCGCGACGGGGTGCCGTCTGCCTCGGCGCGACTGCGGGTCATCGGCGACATCGTGATCCGCTGCGGCAAGCGCATCCGCCCGATCGTGATGGGGTCCCA
The DNA here is from genome assembly GCF_040509115.1 of Mycobacterium sp. GTDB lineage: Bacteria > Actinomycetota > Actinomycetes > Mycobacteriales > Mycobacteriaceae > Mycobacterium. Next base: position 3,240 of record NZ_JBEVLO010000100.1, read on the forward strand.
AATGCTGGTCATCTCTTGCTCCTCGGCGTCGTGCCGTTCGATTGCGTTCGAGTCATACCGGAAGTAACCTTCCGCTTATGTCGAGCATTCCCGAGGCGTGGATTTCCGTCAAGGGGCCTCACGGGTCCGTGTGTGACACTCGATCAATGCCCGCCGAAACCCGTTCCGGTCGCGTCCGCGCCGTGCGAAGGGACGCCGTCGAGAATCGGGAGAAGATCCTGCGCACCGCCGCCGAGCTGATGGCGCGCCGTGGGCACAACGTGCCGCTCACCGAGATCGCAGAGGCCGCCGGGGTGGGCGTCGGCACGTTTTACCGGAAGTTTCCAGATCGCACCGCGTTGCTCGACGAACTGCAGCGGCGCGGCTACGAGCTGCTGTTCGGCACACTCACCCGGATCGGGGCCGAGGGTCTGCGCGGCGCCGACGCCATCGAGGCGTACCTGCGCGAATGCCTGGTGCTGGCCGATCAGCTGGTGGCGATGCCGCTGCGCGGACCCGAGCCGCTCGATGACGACGCCGCCGAGGCGGCAAGGGGGCGCATCGGGCTGGCGATCGAGGCCTTCTTGGCTCAAGGTCGAGCCGACGGCACCGTGCACACCGACGTCTCGGCGGTCGACGTCGCCGTCTGCGGAACGCTGATCGGGACCCCGCTGCCACGTGACCCCGACTGGCCTGCCACGGCCGGACGTCACGTCGATCTGTTCATCCGCGGGGTGCGGACGCGGTAGCCCCACTCGGAGTCCGGTGAGGAGGACTGCCGTCGAGGGCCTTGGGCGCAGAAACACGGAATCATCGAGACCTTCCCAGGGGCGGAAGCCGGAGCACGAGGTCCACCGACGGCATTGGCGAACGTTTCGGGCGCTGGCCTCGTTTTGAATCGTTGAACCAAGCCTCCGGATGCTGCCGCGATCTGCGGTCGCGCCGCACTTCAGGGAGTTGACCACTGTGAAGAAGACCACCGTGACGACGGTGTTTGCCACGACAGTCGTGGGCATGGCGCCGATGGTCATCGGCCAACCGATCGCCGCCGCCGACAGCGGCCTGCCAGAACGTCATTTCGGCGATCGGATCGACCTCGTCGATGGGCCCACCGTTCAAACCTGGACGGTGAGCTCGCTGAAGCGAAGCGCGGACTCCATCCCCTACCCGGTCCGGGGCACATTGTGGGAGGCCACCGCCACCGGCACGGCCACGCGAGGTGATTTCCTTCCGATCATCCCGAACTTCCGGTCGCAAGCGCGAGATGGAGCTGCCTACGGTGTGCTCTTCCAGGTCCCCACGACGAAGGGAGTCAACCCAAGCTCCCTGAGGGAGGGCCAGAGCACCACGGGCAAGATCTATTTCGACGTCACCGGGGAGAGCCCTGACAGCGTTGTGTACAACACCGGTGGGGGCGATCCACTCCTGTGGGTGCAACCGCCCACGGGCGACACTGGGTCGGCATCGGTTGCCATCGAAGGAGCACCGGCGGAGCGGGGTGCTACACCACGGGCTACGAGAGACCAGGCTCTGCCGGCGCCCACTGCGGCACCCGCGCCCAATGCGGCACCCGCGCCTCCGGTGGCACCGGCGTCCACGCCCGTTGCCCCCAACGTGCCGACGCCGCCGACAGCCGCCGGTTGGCAGGGCACACCGTTGCCTCCGGAAGCGCCCGTGCCCGGCACCGAAACCGACTCAGGCACAGGACCACTCGGCACAGGACCACTCGGGGTCCAACAGGGCACCCCGCTGCCCCCAGCGACGCCACCACCGGCCGGTCGGATGCAAGGCACACCGCTGCCACCGCCCCCGCTGGTCGCCCAGCAGGGTACGCCGCTGCCACCAGGTGCCCCGGTGCCCGACTCCGAAGATGAAACCACTTCGACCACAACGCCGCCCGGCGTGTGGGTAGGCACCCCGATCGTCCTCGGTCCCCCCACCCCCGCGGCCCCGCCTCCTGGCACCGTTCCCTGAGTCGGTCATTCGACCAGCCGACGCGACAGCGCTTCTCGATGCTCGTCGCGCGGTCCAAACAACGTGGTGGAGTATGAAAGATCCGATCGCCGACGCCTCGGCCCTTCTCGGCGAGGGCCCGATTCCTGAACCGCAAGCGCCGCGCTCGACGGAAGACTCCGTCACCGATGGTCAATGGTGGACCCTCTTCGAGGATCCTCCCGCGACTCCGCCGCGGCGCCGTGGCATTCGCGTGATTGCGGCGATCGTGCTGGCTTGTGTGGCCTGTATCGCAGTGGCGGCCGTCCTGGTCATGGTGCTGCCCAACGACACTGGCGACGATACCGAGGCGTCTCCGCAGGAGGCCCAATCATCCGCGTCATCCGCGGACACTTCGTCGGAGCGCCGACTCCTGCGGAGCCTCCCTTCCGGGTATCCGCCTGACCGGTGCGCATCAACGCCCTCACCCAATGGCGTTGTCTCTGTGGCATGTGGGGCGAGTGCTGCTCCAGATGGGCCTGCGTCCGCGACGTTCACCCTGGTTCGCGACAAGCGGTCACTCACCGCAGCATTTGACGACGTCGTTCGGAGCATGACGGTGGTGAACTGTCCCGGTAACATCCAGTCACCGGGGGCCTGGTACGCCACTGCCGCTCCTCAACTCAGCCGCGGCATGCTGGTGTGCGGATTCTCGAAGGACATCCCCATCATCGCGTGGACGAACGAGGGCAAACAGCTCGTCAGCATCGTTCGGGACACGAAGGCTGGCGGGACGATCGATGATCTCTATCGGTGGTGGTCCGTTCAGTCATGATGGACGGAGGAGGTGGTTCGCGCGATGCCTGACACGCTGCTCAACGGAATCGAGGTCTACTACGAAACCTCGGGCCACGGAGCGCCGTTACTGTTCCTCAACGGGTCGGGATCGACGATCGCCGACGTCCGCCCACTGGTGGCGTTGTTCGCCCGCAACTTCCGCGTGGCTGTCGCGGACTACCGAGGGATGGGCCGGACCAGCGTTCCGGAAGTCCCCTACTCGATGGCCGATCTCGCAAGTGACGCAATCGGATTGGCCGACCATCTCGAGTGGAGCGCGTTCAACCTGTTGGGCGTCAGCTTCGGTGGCATGGTCGCCCAGGAGCTGGCGGTCACCGCGCCTGGGCGGATTCGACGCCTCGCGCTGGTGTGCACTTCCTCCGGCGGTGCCGGCGGATCCTCCTACCCGCTACAGGACCTGGTGCACCTCACACCCGAACGACGGGCCGAGGTCTCCGCCCACCTCCTCGACTCGCGCTTCACGCCCGAATGGCTTGCGACGCGGGCGAAGGATCGGGCGATTCTCGAGCAGGCCGCGCAACGCCGCAACCAGCCGCTGACCGTGGCCGCCCAACGGGGAGCCGAACTCCAACTGCTGGCTCGCGCAAGCCACGACGTGTTCGATCGGCTGCCAGGGGTCGCCAGTCCGACGCTGGTCGCATCCGGTCGCTTCGACGGGATCGCCCCGCCGAAGAACGGCGCCGCCATCGCCGAGCAAATTCCCGGCGCCGAGTTGCGCGTCTACGACGGCGGTCACCTGTTCTTCCAACAGGATCCGGCCGCGATACCGGACATCGTCGACTTCCTTGGCGCCGACGTCCGGTGATCCAGGGCCTGGCGCCTAGAGGTCGGGGTGCAGGTCGCGAACCGAGCTCACCGATTCCAGAACCGAGGCCAGTCGCAGGATGGTGGACTCGGCCGACCAGCTGGCCACCAATTGCACGTTGATCGGCAGCCCGTCGTGACTGGTGCCGAACCTCATGGAGAGGGCGGGAAGTCCGGTCACGTTGAAGGGCACCGTCGCGGCCATGACGTAGGACGCGTCCACTGTCTGACCGTTGATGACGAACTGCTTGGCACCGTGTTCGTGCGCGGGAAGGGGCAGCACGGGGCACAGCAGCGCGTCGTAGCGGGTGAAGTACTCGGCGAAGCCGTCCCTGATCCGATCGGCTGCCTGTTCGGCGTCGACGAAGTCCTCGATGGGCGTCTCGGGCGCCGCGCGCATCCCCTTGGCGATGCGGAACAGCTCGTCGTCGCTGCGGCCCGCCGTCGCCTCTGCGAACGCGGGCTTGAGCTCCATGACGTGCAGGCGGCTGAAGACGTCGAGCGCGAAGTCGCGTTCGAGCGCGGGGATGCGCACCGGCTCGACGACGGAGCCCGTGTCGGTGAGCGCGTCGGCCGCGAGTTGCACGGTGGCGGCCACCTCGCGGTCGATCGGCCCGAAGCCTGGCTCGACGAGCCAGCCGACCCGCAGCGGTCGATCGGGTGAGCCACCGACCCCCGCGTCGAATGACGTGATCCTGGTGGAGAAGGCGTCGGCACCGTCTGACCCGGCGAGAAGTGAATAGGCCAAGGTGATGTCGCGAACGCTGCGCGCCATGGGGCCGACGTGCCAGAAGCGGCGGGGCACTCGCGGCCAGACGCCGGTCATGGGGATGCGCCCATGCGTCGCCTTGAGCCCGACGATTCCGGTCTGCGCCGCCGGGCCGCGGACGGAGATGGCGAGGTCAGTGCCGAGTCCGAGCGGCGACATCCCCGCCGCGATGGCCGCGGACTCGCCGCCGCTGGAGCCGCCGGGCGTGCGGTCGAGGTTCCACGGGTTGTTGGACCTGCCCGAGAGGAGGTTGTCGGTCTCGGTCGAGTAGGAGAACTCCGGGAGGTTGGTCTTCGCGAGCACGATGGCGCCTGCGCGCTTGAGGCGCGCGACGCTGGCCGCGTCCTCCGCGGGGATGCGGCCCTTGAAGATCGGCGAACCGCGCTGAGTCAGAACGTCGGCGGTGTCGATGGAGTCCTTCACCGTGAACGGCACCCCGTGCAGCGGCCCGAGTTCGTCCCCGGCGAGGACCGCTGCCTCCGCTGCTCTCGCGGCGTCGAGCGCTCCGGGCGCGCGCGTGACTATCGCGTTCACTCTGGGGTCGACGGCCTCGATCCGGTCGAGATGGGCCTGCACGACTTCAACCGGTGATATCTCCCGCGTGCGGATGAGTGACGCCAATTCGGTCGCGTCGGAGAAGGTGATCTCAGAGCTCATTGCTTTCCCACTTCCTTGTCTATCTGCCACATGGTAGGCACCCTATCTGCCACCAGGTAGGTTGTCTACCTGCCACATGGTAGATATTCTTGACGGACGGCATCTGGGCCGGTGGATGCTGTGCCGAGGGGAGCGCTGGACGCATGAGCGAAGCGAATAAGACGCGGATGAGCGAAGCGAACACACGCGAGAAAGTTCTGATCGCCGCCCGATTGGTGGCGCAGGCGCGGGGCTACGGCGGGTTGAGCTTCCGCGATCTCGCGCAGGACGTGGGCATCAAGGCAGCGAGCGTCTACCACTACTTTCCGAGCAAGGCCGAGCTGGGCGCCGCGGTGGCCAAGCGCTACTGGGAGGATTCGGTGACGGTGCTCGAGACGTTGTCGTCGGAATCTCCGGATCCGATCGACGCCCTGCGGCGCTATCCCGAGACCTTCCGCACGGCACTTGAGAACGACAACCGCATGTGCCTCTGCAGCTATATGTCCGCCGAGTACGACAGCCTCCCCGAGTCGGTGCAGAAGGAGGTGCAGACCTTTGCCGACGTCAACATCGCCTGGCTGACGAGGCTCTTGACGGCAGCGGCCGTTGTGGAGCCGGAGCAGGCGGAGGCGCGGGCCAGCGCCATCTTCGCCGCCATCGGCGGCGCGCAGCTGATGGCTCGGAGCCGGTCGGACGTCGCGCTCTACGACGCGCTGGTCGACGGCTACCGCGCGGCCGGCCTGCTACCGGCCTGAGTCCCCAACCGCGTCAGACGGTCTCGTCGTCGGAATGCTCGTCGCCGAGATGATCGTTGTGGCGCGCTTCCTCGAGCACGTCGGCCCGGTAGTCATCGGCGGCCTCGTCGATGGCAGCTAGGGCTTCGATCGTCCACGCCTGCCGGACGCCGCTTGCGGCGTGGGCGAACGGGATGAAGGCACGTAGCAACTCGGGGGCATCGAGCTGCACCTCCACCGGAACGACCCGGCCGTCGACGAACGCACCATCCAGCAGTTGCGTCAGGCGAGCCGCGCTCCACCGAAGCGGATCGCCGGTGCCGTCCTCGATGCAGGCAGCCAGCAGTGCACGGTGATCGAGGTCATCGAACGGCTCACCGAGAGGCGAGGTGAAGAACGGTTCGACCGCACTCGAATCGCGTACCCAATCCCGTTGCAGTACCTCGACATTCGGCCTGCCAGCCGGCATCAGCCTGGTCAACCATTGCACCATGGCGCGGCTACTCGGCCAGGTGTCCGACTCGGCGGGGAACAGGGCGACGGGTTGGTCGAGTGCCGTCACCAGCCGATGGCGAGCGTCGGCGAGCTCGAGGTCGACGAAGCTGGTGTCGGGATCGGTGTTGCTCGCCTTGGCGACGTCGAGCACCTTGTCGAGTGCTTCTGGGACGAAGAAGGCGTCCTTGACCTCGGATGCCGAGAGGTGGTCGAGGTGGGCCGCGCAGGTGATCTCCTGCCCGTCGGCAAGGCGAACACCGAGCAGGAGCTCGTCGCCGTCGCCGAGTACGTGCGTCATGCACACCGCCCGGGTGACGGCAGTCTCCGAGAGCGCGGCGAGCCAGTGCGGCAGGTCGTCGTTGCGGGACTCGACTTCCCGCCGGCAACGGTCGCGCAGTGCGTCCTCGGCCACCACGAATTCGCCGAGTATCGCCAAGAGTGCCGTGGTCTCCGGCACTCGAACGTCGATGAACGCGGCAACGAGGTCATCGAGGGTGGCGGTTGCCTCCTCGCCCGGCTGCCTGACCAGGACCGGTTGTGGCGTGGTCGCCGCGATTACCATGCTGACCAGGCCCAGCAGGTCCAGCGGCTGTCCGCCGTCCAACGCCTCGCGCACTTCGTCGATGAGCGGCGCCTCTTCCGGGGTCTCCGTTTCGCCGAGCCCCCGCCGCTGCGCCTTCCTGCGCCTGGCGTCGCGCCTGGCCTGCTTGGCTGCGCTGCGCTTCCGTCCGTCGGCCATGGTCGGGACCATACCGGCCTGGATCCAGTCGGAGCGTTGCGCCGGGAACTCCGCTCAACGGACCCGTTGCGCGTTCGACGGAGCCAACGTCACGGCAGGCCGCGGCAGCCGCCACCGTGCACAGCCGTCGACGAGTGCTTCGTCGACCGCGCCCGCGATCGCCGACAACTGCGGTGCCCCGTCATCCAGCCAGACGTCAGTGGACCCGCCGCTGAGCATGATCCGCGTCGTCGGCGAGCCGCAAGTCCTCAGTAACGCCGTTCGGCACAGCAGTCGCTCGGCCGCGGACGCCCACTCCACGACACCGCCGGAATCGTCGACGTCGCCATGCAATCCGATGACCTTCAGCCGCCGGTTTCCCAACAGCAATGGTGAGTGGTCGTCGAGATAGAGGTACTTCGTCCGTTGAGCGCACTCTCCGAGGCGGATGATCTGGTGTTCGCTGGACACGATGAAGCGAAAGACGCCGAGGTCCACTGCTCGGCGGATGGCCGCAGTCGTCGTGCCACACCGAAAGATGATCTGAGTGGGCCGGATAGCGTTGTAGCGCAAGAGGTCTAGCTCGTCGTCGTCGTGTGCAGTCACCGCGATGCCATGCTCGCGAACCCAGGCCGCCAGGCTTCGGTCGTCCAGCGCACCGGCGGGCACTCCACAACCGGCGCTGCTGATCACGCGTCGCAAGAGCGATACCGAGTCGCGGAGTCGAGTTGCGCTATCTGGGGTATCGAGGGCAATCGTCATACCTTCCGATGTACTCCCGCCGCGGATCGTTCGATGGACTCCATACGCGTTTCTGACACTGCCCCCCGAACCTCTTACGCGTTCTTGAGGCGCGCGAATGGGCAGCTTCGTCCGACGTTTCGCCGGGTCGTGATGCAGAATGCCGAATACTCATTCGCACGAGCCGTCGCCTGGATGGAGGCCCCGTGATGCGGAGCGCCGATGCCTACGTCGATTCGCCCTGGTCGCCACGGGAGTGCGAGTTGCTCGCAGTGACGCTGGAACTACTTCAGGAGCACGGCTACGACCGGCTCAGTGTGGAGGCCGTGGCCACCCAGGCCCGGGCCAGCAAGGCCACGCTCTACCGTCGGTGGCCGACCAAGGCCGAACTGGTGTTGGCCGCCTTCGCCGAGGGCACTCGACAGGTGGCCGTCGACCCCGATACCGGCACGCTGCGGGGCGACCTGCTTCGGTTGGGCGAGGCAGTCTGCGCCCATGCCAACGCGCACGCCGGCACCATCCGCGCGGTGCTCGTCGAGATCTCCCGGAGCGCCGAACTCGGCGCGACGATGCAGGCGCAGTTCCTCGATCAGCGGAAAGCCCTCATGGCGCGGGTTCTCGCGCGCGCCGTCGAGCGCGGGGAGATCGCGGCGACCAGCGTGATCGAGGACCTCTGGGACGTGCTGCCCGGATACCTGATCTATCGGTCGGTCTTGGCCGGCAGGCCTCCCTGCAGCCGCACCGTGCACGACCTCGTCGACGGCGTGCTCATTCCAAGTTTGACGCGGAACGACTCGTGAAACTATCGGTTGAAGCGTCCGGTCCCGTACCGTACTGTCAACCAAGTTGACATCCTCTGAGGGCGACAACCGTCCGCGCGTGTTCATTGGTCGAAGGGGTCACGGATGCAGCGGTTTTCGCTCGGCAAGGCGCTGAGCCGACGGTGGATGGTGCTGGTCGCCATCGTCGTCGTGGGGGTGGCGGGCTTCGCGGTGTATCGCCTCAACGGCATCTTCGGCTCCCAGGACGTGGTGTCGACCCCCAACGGCGCCGACAACAACACGGAGCCCTTCAACCCCAAGCACGTGGTCATGGAGGTCTTCGGCCCGCCCGGCACCACGGCCACCATCACCTACCTGGACGTCAACGCCCAGCCGCAGCGCGTCGACAACGCCGTCCTGCCGTGGGCCTACGACACGACCACCACCCAGCCCGCGGTCTTCGTCAACATCTCGGCGCAGGGTGACAGCGACTCCATCGGCTGCCGAATCAAGATCGACGACGCCGTCAAGGACGAGAGAACGGCGAACACCTTGAACGCCTACACCTTCTGCCTGGACAAGTCCGGATGAGCAATCACATGGCCGAGGCGAGGACCGAGCCCGTCCCCAAGGTCGAGCGAGCCGAACGGGAGTCGTTCACCGACCGGACCGCCACCTGGATCCGTCGGCTCTGCATCCCGATCGTCATCTTCTGGGTGGCCGTCGCCGCACTGACGAACGTGCTCGTCCCCCAGCTCGAGGCCGTCGGCGAGGAGCACAACGTCGCGCTGAGCTCGCCCGACTCACCGTCGCTGCAGGCATTCCAACGCATCGGCGAGGTCTTTCACGAGTTCGACTCCGACAGCGCCGCGATGGTGGTGCTCGAAGGCGACCAGCCCCTTGGCGTCGAGGCCCACCAGTACTACGACGAACTGCTCAAGCGGATCGAAGCCGACACCAAACACGTCCAGCACGTCCAGGACTTCTGGGGCGACCCCCTCACGGCCGCCGGCTCGCAGAGCCCGGACGGCAAGGCCGCCTACGTCCAGGTGTTCCTCGCAGGGAATCAGGGCGAGGCGTTGTCGCTGGAATCGGTCGACGCGCTGCGTGACATCATCGCCGACACTCCGGCCCCACCCGGCATCCACGCCTACGTCGCAGGCTCGGCACCGCAGATCGCCGATCAGTTCGAGGTCGGCAACGAGGGCACGGTGTTGGTCACCCTGCTGACCGTCGGCGTGATCGCCGTGATGCTGCTCATCGTCTACCGCTCGTTCGTGACGATGATCCTGGCGCTGGTCACCGTGCTCATCGAGATGTCGGCCGCCCGCGGCATCGTCGCCTTCCTGGCCAACTCCGGGGTCATCGGCTTGTCGACGTACTCGACCAACATCCTCACTCTGCTGGTCATCGCCGCCGGTACGGACTACATGATCTTCCTGCTCGGCCGCTATCACGAGCGACGCAACGAGAACCTGCACCGCGAAGTGGCCTTCTACGACATGTATCGCGGGACGTCGCACGTGGTGCTCGGTTCGGGGCTGACCATCGCGGGCGCGGTGTACTGCCTGTCCTTCACCCGGCTGCCGTACTTCCAGAGCCTGGGCATCCCGGCCGCGATCGGCGTGCTCATCGCGCTGGCCGCGTCGCTGACCCTGGGACCCGCCGTGATCTGGATCGGTGGCCGCTTTGGACTGCTCGAGCCCAAGCGCAAGACGGCCAAACGCGGCTGGCGTCGGATCGGCACGGCCATCGTCCGCTGGCCAGGTCCGATCCTGATCGCCACGTTGGCCCTGGCCTTCCTCGGGCTCACCGCGCTGCCTGGGTATGAGACCAGCTACGACGTCAGCAGGTACATGCCTGCCAGCACCCCGTCCAATGTCGGGTACGCCGCCGCCGAACGCCACTTCTCGAAGGCGCGGTTGAACCCCGAGCTGCTGATGGTCGAAACCGACCACGATCTGCGCAACCCCACCGACATGATCCTGCTGGAGCGGGTCGCCAAGGCCGTCTTCCACACCGACGGCATCGCCCAGGTGCAGTCGATCACCCGGCCACTTGGCACGCCGCTGGACCACACGTCGATCCCGTTCCAGATCAGCACCGGCAGTGCGTCGCAGATCAACAACCTGCCCTTCCAACAGGCCCGCGCCGACGACCTGCTCAAGCAGGTCGGCGTCATCGACGACACGATCAACGTCCTTCGGCAGCAGTACTCGCTGCAGCAACAGTCCAGCGCCGTCACCCACGAGCAGAGTGAGGCGTTTAAGCAGACGGTCGCCACGGCCCAGGACCTGCGCGACAAGATCGCCAACTTCGACGACTTCTTCCGCCCGTTGCGCAATTACTTCTATTGGGAGCCACACTGCTTCGACATCCCGGTGTGCGCCGCCCTTCGGTCGATCTTCGATGCACTCGACGGCATCGACGCGCTGACCGACCAGTTGGCCAACGTCTCGCAGAGCATCACCAAGTTGGACGAATTGCAGCCCAAGCTGGTGGCGCTCATCCCGCCGCAGATCCAGAACCAGCAGACCAACCGCGACCTGACAATGACGAACTACGCCACCACGTCGGGCATCTACGACCAGACCGCGGCGGCGCTGGAGAACTCGACCACCCTGGGTCAGGCCTACGACGCGTCCAAGACGGATGACTCCTTCTATCTGCCGCCCGAGGCGTTCACCAACCCGGAGTTCATCCGCGGGCTGAAGCTGTTCCTCTCCCCGGACGGCAAGGCCGCCAGGATGATAATCACCCATGACGTGGATCCGGCTACGCCCGAAGGCATTTCGCACATCGACAACATCAGGCATGCCGCGCAGGAGGCCGTCAAGGGCACTCCGCTGGCGGGTTCGAAGATCTACATCGGCGGGACGGCGTCCACCTATCAGGACATCGGTGAGATGGCCCACTACGACCTGATCATCGCCGGCATCGCCTCGCTCAGCCTCATCCTGCTGATCATGATGTTCGTGACGCGCAGCCTGGTCGCCGCGCTCGTCATCGTGGGCACCGTCGCGCTGTCGTTGGGCGCATCCTTCGGACTGTCACTTCTGGTGTGGCAGTACATCCTTGGCATCCCGCTGTACTGGGTGATCCTGCCGCTGGCGGTGATCCTGCTCTTGGCGGTGGGCTCGGACTACAACCTGTTGCTGGTCTCCCGGTTCAAGGAAGAGATCCACGCCGGCATCAACACCGGCATCATCCGGTCCATGGCGGGCAGCGGATCGGTGGTGACCGCCGCAGGCCTGGTGTTCGCCTTCACCATGGCGTCGTTCATCTTCAGTGACCTGCTCGTGCTCGGACAGATCGGTACGACGATCGCGTTGGGCCTGCTGTTCGACACGCTGATCGTCCGCTCCTTCATGACGCCGTCCATCGCCGCGCTGCTCGGGCGGTGGTTCTGGTGGCCCGTGCACGTGCGGCAGCGCCCGGTGCCCGAGAGGTTCGAGCGCCAGGACTCGAACCAGCTCACGCTGTTCTGACGCGCCATGAGTAGCCATCAGGCCGTGGGCCCGACGAGGACCGACCGGGCCGCCATCGTGATCCGGCGGTTCTCGGTGCTGATCGCCGTGTTCTGGCTGGGGCTGGCCGTGGTCACCAACGTCTTCGTCCCTCAGCTGGAGACGGTTGCCGAAGCGCACAACGTGTCACTGAGCCCGCAGGACGCGCCGTCACTGAAGGCCAGCAAGGAAATCGGCAAGAAGTTCCAGGAGTTCGACTCCGACAGCTCGGCCATGATCGTCCTCGAGGGCGACCAACCCCTCGGCGCCGACGCGCACCACTACTACGACGGCCTGGTCAAGAAACTCGCCGAGGACACCACGCACGTTCAGCACATCCAGGACTTCTGGGGCGATCCGCTGACGGCGGCGGGCTCGCAGAGTCCGGACGGCAAGGCGGCGACGGTGCAGGTGTACCTCGCAGGCAACCAGGGCGAGTCGCTGTCGAACGAGTCCGTGCTCTCCGTCAGGAAGATCGTGGACGAGACGCCCCCGCCGCCGGGCGTGAGGGCCTACGTCACCGGCGCCGCACCGCTGATCACCGATCAGTTCGAGGTGGGTAGGCAGGGCACGCTGAAGACGACCTTGATCACCATCGGCGTGATCATGGTGATGCTGTTCGTGCTCTACCGCCGGTTCACCACGGTGCTCCTGGTGATCTTCACGGTGATGCTCGAGCTGACCGCGTCCCGCGGCGTGGTCGCGGTCCTCGCGAGCAACAACGTCATCGAACTGTCGACGTATTCGACCAACATCCTCACGCTGCTGGTCATCGCGGCGGGCACGGACTATGCGATCTTCATCCTGGGCCGCTATCACGAAGCGCGTCTGACGGGTCAGGACCGCGTGACGGCCTACGAGACGACGTATCGGGGTACCGCGCACATCATTCTGGGGTCCGGCCTGACCATCGCAGGGGCGGTGTTCTGCCTGAACTTCACCCGGCTTCCCTACTTCAACAGCCTGGGCATTCCCGCAGCGATCGGCGTCGTCGTCGCGCTGATCGCCGCGCTCACCCTGGCGCCGGCGTTGCTGAGCATCGGTCGGCACTTCGGGCTGTTCGAGCCCGCCGTCCCGTTGCGGACCAGGGGTTGGCGCCGCATCGGGACGGCCATCGTGCGCTGGCCTGGACCCATCCTCCTGGCGACGGTCGCCATCGCACTCATCGGTCTGCTCGCGCTTCCCGGGTACAAGACCAGCTACGACGCCCGGCCGTACCTGCCCGCCAGCGCACCGGCCAACGTCGGCTACGCGGCCGCCGAGAAGCACTTCTCAAGGGCCAGGCTGAATCCCGAACTGCTGATGGTCGAAGCCGACCACGATCTGCGCAACCCCACCGACATGATCCTGCTGGAGCGGGTCGCCAAGGCCGTCTTCCACACCGACGGCATCGCCCAGGTGCAGTCGATCACCCGGCCCCTTGGCACGCCGCTGGACCATACGTCGATCCCGTTCCAGATCAGTGCGGGCAACTCGTCGCAGATCAACAACCTGCCGTTCCAGCAGGCCCGCGCGGCCGACCTGGTCAATCAGGTCAACGTCATCACCAACGGAATCGACGTGCTGCGGCAGCAACTCGTCCTCCAACAGCAGACCGCCGACGTCACCGACGAGCAGACCAGGGCGTTTCAGGCGACGGTCGCCGTCGCTCAGGATCTGCGCGACAAGATCGCCAACTTCGACGACTTCTTCCGCCCCCTCCGGAACTACTTCTACTGGGAGCCACACTGTTTCGACATCCCGGTCTGCTGGGCAGTGCGATCGGTCTTCGACACCCTCGACGGCATCGACGCTCTGACCGACCAACTGGGCGACGTCGCGGCGAGCTTCGCGAAATTGGATGCCCTGCAACCGAAGTTGGTGGCGCTGATCCCGCCTCAGATCGCCCTGCAGCTGACCAACGGCGAGTTGACGACCACCAACAACTCGACCACCGCGGGCATCTACGACCAGACCCAGGCCGCCCTGGAGAACTCGACGGCCCTGGGCCAGGCGTATGACGCGTCGAAGACCGACGACTCCTTCTATCTGCCACCGGAGGCCTTCACCAACCCCGAGTTCGCCCGCGGGCTGAAGCTGTTCCTCTCCCCCGATGGCGAAGCCGCAAGGATGATCATCACCCATGACATCGATCCTGCGACGCCCCAGGGGATTTCACACATCGAGGCGATCAGACATGCCGCGCAGGAGGCCGTCAAGGGCACTCCCCTGGCGGGATCGAAGATCTATCTCGCAGGCACGGCGGCCACCTACAAGGACATCCAGGACGGCGCCACCTACGACCTGATGATCGCGGGTATCGCGGCGATGAGCCTGATCCTGCTCATCATGTTGTTCATCACCCGCTCGCTGGTGGCTGCACTGGTGATCGTCGGCACGGTCGCGCTGTCGTTGGGCGCGTCGTTCGGTTTGTCGGTGCTGATCTGGCAGGACATTCTCGGGATCGACCTGTATTGGATCGTGTTGGCGCTGGCGGTCATTCTGCTGCTGGCGGTGGGGTCGGACTACAACCTGCTGCTGATCTCGCGGTTCCAGGAGGAGATCGACGCGGGGCTGAAGACGGGCATCATCCGGGCGATGGCCGGCTCCGGCTCGGTGGTGACGGCCGCCGGTCTGGTGTTCGCAGCCACCATGGCGTCGTTCGTGTTCTCCGATCTGATGATTCTCGGCCAGATCGGCACTACGATCGCCCTCGGTCTGCTGTTCGACACGCTGATCGTGCGGTCGTTCATGACACCGTCCATCGCCGCGTTGCTGGGACGGTGGTTCTGGTGGCCGCAGAAGGTGCGGGTGCGTTCGGTCCGCCAGTTGCGTCGGCCCTACCGGCCGACGGCGAAGCTGACCGACTAGGCCTTGGTGAACTGGTCCGTTTGCCCGGACGCCGATGAATACGCCTGTTGCAGAGGCTTCTTCAAGCCTGCCACCCTGCGCAGCTGGGCGGCGATGTTCATCGACGTCAGCATCGGGATGCCGCCGATGAAGGTGCGGAACGAGGGGTTGCCGCCGTGGACGTGCAGCTGGTACATGCAACCGACGACGTAGAAGAACCCCATGGTGAACAGGGCAGCGGGGATGGCGTACGCCAGCGGGGAGCGGGCGTCGGCGACCAGCTCGGCCGCGTAGTCCACTTCGTCGCGCGACATCGGCTGGCGCTTGCGTAGTTTGGCCAGGACCGCCTTGTGGGCGCCCACCTCATCGCCCATCGGGTGCGGGGTGCGCTTCTCCATCCGCCTGACGTATCGGAACACGCAGGTGGCGAAGAACACCTCCATCACCGCGGCGAAGATCGCGAGAAAACCCCAGACCGCGGAATGAACCACCACCATCGTCGGACTCCTTTGCTCCCGGGGCGAACGACGGGGTGCCCCGTGAAAAGGTTACTTCAGCTAAGGGTTCTTGCCGCGGCCACGCAGGGAGTTCACAGGGATTGCCGTCCCGCCGTCAGGTCGACGTCAACTCGATCGCGGCCTGCGCCACCTCCATGTCCTCGCTGTAGTGGCCACCGGAGACCCCAATGCCCCCGATGATCTCGCCGTCCACGGTGATCGGGTATCCGCCACCGAACACGACGAGCCTGGGCGTATGCACAATCCCGTCGCGAAGGGGCGGGTCATCCTTGATGAAGTCGTGCCAGGCGTGGGTCGGCATACCGAAGGCCACCGCGGTGTATGCCTTGTCCTGGGAGATCTGGACCGCGAGCTTGGCTGCGCCGTCCATCCGGCGAAAGGCCTTCAGCTCCCCTGATGCGTCGACGACGCAAATGGCCGAGCGTTGCCCGCACGAGTCCGCCTTGGCGACTGCCGCGTCGAGCAATCGCTGCGCGAACGCATCGGTGATCGTGGCATTCCGCTCGTACATGCCGGCGGTGGTCACGAGCCTGCCCCGATCCTCGGCGACCGCCGACGGACCGGCCCGGTGTTCACCTGGATGGGCGTCCTGGGCTCCCCCGCCGGGTTCGCGGTGGGACTCGTCCGCAGCCCGGGCCGACCGGTCGGCAGGCTGATCGACAGGATCCGTTCGACGGCCACGTCTGCGACGTGCACGTTGGGTGCACTCACGCTGCGCACCCCGTCGACTTGCCGGATCAACGGCGCAACCTTGCTATAGAACGTCGCTGCGACCGCTGGGCAGGCCCGGCATGCGCCGTCGAACGCCAAGGTGACGTCGCCGTCCCGCGACACCGAGGCAGCGGCGACCGCGCCCCCGTGCGAGTCGAGGAATCGACCGAGGTGCTGCCGGATCGCCTCGTCCACGGCGGCCTGCACGCGGTCGGTGTCCAGCGGTGTGGTGGTCGACATGTCAGGGGGTCCGATCGTCAGAGCCGTGGATGGCCTTGAGGGTCTGGCCGACGTCGATGCCGAGCATCCCAGCGTAGTTCTCGCCGAGGATCTTTCGCTTGTCCTCGCGGGTGATCGGCGGAAAGCCGTAGTCCTGCTGCAGGTTCTCGGGCATCTCGAGGTCGGTGAACAGCTCGATGTAACCCTGGACGTTCGGCCACACGAAGGCCTCCGAACCCCACAGCAGCCGGTCCGGGCCGACGTACATCATGGCCTTGCCGAGCCTCTTGAGCGCCTCGCGGGGCATGATCGGGTAGATGTTGATCCAGGCTGAAAGCGCCAGCCACACATTGGAGTTCCGTGCCGCGATGCTGATCGACTCGTCGATGTAGGGGTCGCCGAGGTGGTGGATGATGAAGTTGAGCTCGGGGAAGTCCAGCGCAGCCTGCTGCAGGTCCGTCGGGTGCATGTGCTCCATCCGCTCGGTGCCGAACGGCACGCCCTTGTGGAACTGCACGTTGTTGATCCCGAGTTCGAGCGCCTTCTCCCACAACGGATAGGCAATCTGACGGTCGTCGATTCGCCAGCTCAGCGAATGGTCGTGCGCCTGATAGAACTTGAAGCTGACCGCCCCCCACTCCTCGGTCTGACGAGTCATCTCACTGATGGCGCCGTCGATTCCCTGGTAGAGCGGGTCCACACCGCCGCAGAACAGCACCCGGTCGGGGTAGGCCTCCTTTAGCGCCCACTGGCGGCGCGCCGGGGAGAAACCGTCCTTCCACCACCCGAACAACGGCACGGTCTGAGCCATCGCGATGTCGGTGTCGGACTCCTCGAACAGGATGCGGCCCGCTTCCTCGACGCTGAGTTCCTCGTCAAGGAAGTGGTCGTTGGCCGGATACTGCTTGTTGGAGAACAGCTCCCCCATGCCGATCAAGTTGCGTGCGGTCAGCTGACCGGAGGGGTTCAGGTTGTCGGGCTTGTTGTCGTACATGTGAATGACGTTGTCGAAGACGAACATTCCATCGCGCATGGTCGGGTGACCTTTCTGGTTGGGCTGTTGAACAACGGTGGGCTGAGCTCCGTGCTAGCTTCGGGCTCCGAGACGGAAGCCGTCGCGCACCGCGGGCACGGTGCGTGGCAGATCGGTGATCGGAAGTCCGTGGGTAGGTCCGATCAACTGGACGTCGAGACGATCGAGCAGTGAATCCAGTTCCGCAAGGTAGGGTTCGACGTCGGTGACCCGGGTCCAGTAGAGCGCGAGCTCGGCGAACAACGCGGTCATGTCGGGCAGGTCCAGCGAGGTGGCCTCCTCGGCCACCAGTCCGCAGTGTCCGTCGGTGTGATAGTGGCTGAAGGCGAATCCGTCCCCGGGGAACAGCGCCCGTGTGACGTCATCGAAGCCCCAGTAGGTCGGCATGAGATCGCGGATCACCCCCGCGACGATCGAGAACGTCCGGCCGCCGAGGTCGTAGTCCAACGTCGCCCGGGTCGGCACCTCGATGCGGTCGGCGAACTGCGGGAACACCAGGTGCAGATCCTGAACTCCCCCGATGGCGACGGCCGTCGGGTACTTGACGAGCAGCCGGCCGACCCCGCCTGCGTGCGGCGTCTCGGGATGGGTGGCGAAGACGTACTCGACCGGCGGGACGAGCCCCGCGAGTTCGTCGAGTTGGGCCTCGATCAGATCGATGTCGCCGGGAAATCCCGTCTCGACCACCAGCGACCGCTGCTCGCCTGCGATGACGTACACCGAGTTGTACGAGTGGAAGACCCGCCCCTTGTAGGGCTGGCGCAGGCAGCCGCCGAGCCAGTAGATGCCTGGACCCAGCCTGCGGGGCAACGGAAGCGGCCCGGCGACGGTGGTGTCGGTGGCTGGTTCTGAGATGGTCACGCGACGGGCCTCCCCACTTCGGGGGCGGACCTCGGCACGTTGGTAAGGCTGCCTGGCGGAGTTCGTTTCGGTTGCACGGAGAGTCGTCACTTTCTGGGCTTCCCCGGAGGGCTCACCGGGGTGTGATCTGAATCATTCCCTCGGCGGCAGACGATGTCTGTCAAGCGTTAGACACACGTCGGGATGAACGCGGGTGACCCCGGAAGTTATTGACTGCCAACGCCTTCGGTGGAGATCAGTGCCAGTTGGTCGCGGTCGAGTACGTCGATGTGGCCGCGCCTCAATGCGATCACGCCCGCCTGCTGCAACTTGTTCAGTGCGTACGTCACCGACACCCGCGTGCGGCCGGTCGCGGACGCGATCTCCTGATGTGTCAGATCGAGCAGGCCCCGCGAACCGCCTGCGCGCATGCTCTCGGCGTCGAAGGCGTCCAACAGGGCGGCCACCTGCGCCGTGGTGTCACGGAACGTCGCCGACTCCAGTTGGTCGATCAGGGTGGCGATCTTCCCGTAGGCCCAGCTGAGCAGGCTCAGCAGGATCTCCGGCTCGCGCGCACAGGCGGCGCGCAGCCGGGCTTGAGGTAGCTTGAGCGCCTCGACGGCAGAGATGGCGTGCACCTGAATGCCGAGCGGCACGTTGGCGCAGTCCCCGAAGGTGATGTAGTCGCCGATGATCGACCCGGCCGAGCCGTAGAACAGGAGGCGCTCCCGGCCGTCGGCGGTGAGGATCGAGATCCGGATGACGCCTGCGGTGATGAGCAGCGCGTGTTCCTTGAGCAGCTCGATGTCGGCGATCCATGCCCCCGGCTCGAACTTGAGCGGCCTGGCCCCCTCGAAGAAGCGGGTCAGGTCGAGGTCGGCACTGCTCAGGAACGGCTTCACTGCCTCACACCTCCTTCGGCACCGACGGCCACATGCCCCCTGCACCGAGGGTGGCACGAATCGTCGGCTCAGCCAGGAGGTTTCCGACGTTCGGCAGGTCCAGAACCCGCTCGGGCGACTAGCGGGGCTCGCCGACGACCGGTTGGGACCCCGCCGCGACGTCTGAACCAAGCGCCACCTCGGCGCGTTCGGCGATCTGCCGCAGGCTGGGGAACAGTCCCTTGAACGCGATCGGGATGATACCGGCGATCAGCAGTGCGACCGCGAAGAAGACCGTCGCCCTGGCGAATTCGTGTTCCTCGCCGGCGAGGATCCCCGCAGCGTAGGGCCCGACGAAGCCGCCGAGGTTGCCCACGCAGTTGATCAGGGCGATGCCGCCTGCTGCCGCGGTGGCGGTCAGCACGCTCATCGGCGATGCCCAGAACAGCGCGATGAACGTCAGCGCACACGCGATCGCGACACACAAGGCGCCGAAGGCGACGGCGTGCGAGGAGACCAGCAGACTCAACGTGAGCGCCAGCCCCGCGACGACACCGAGCGAAGCCAGGTGCCACCGCCGGTCTCCCGTCCGATCCTGGCTGCGGCCCAGCACCGTCATGGTCACCATGGCGATGACGAACGGGATCGCGGCGAGTAGGCCGTTCTCCAGCGGCGAGACCGAGGCAAAGCCCTTCTTGATGATCTGGGGCAGCCAGAAGAAGGTGCCGAAGTAGCCGACGCAGATGCTGAAGTAGGTCAGGCTGTACACCCAGACCGGCCACGTCCGGAGGGCGTGCCCGAAGCTCTTGCTGCCATGTGGATCAAGCGCCTGGGCCTGCTGTTCGCGGTCCAGACTGCGGGCCAGGGCGGCGCGTTCGGCGGCTGGGAGCCAGGCCGCGTCTTCCGGCCCGGCGGGCACCAGCCGGAACCACGCGATCGCAAACAGCGCGGTGACGCCGCCGGCCAACAGAAACAGCCACTGCCACCCGTCCAGACCAAGCCACTGCAGTCCCATGACGAGCCCAGCCAGCGGACCGCCGATCATGCCAGCGAGCGGGACGGCCAGCAGCGTCAGCGCCAATGCGCGTCCCCGCTGCGCCGACGGCAACCAGAGGGTGATCGTGAAGATCACGCCAGGTGTGAAGCCACCCTCGAAGGCGCCCATCAGGAACCGCAGCGCCACCAGCACCTCGCCGTTCGGCACGAAGGCCTGCAGCGCGGTCACGATGCCCCACCCGAACACCAGCGTCCCGATCCACTTGGTGGCGCCGACGCGCTGCAACGCCAGATTGCTCGGCACCTCGAAGATCGCGTAACCGATGAAGAAGATGCCGGCCGCCAGACCGAACATCTCCGCCGTGATGCCCAGGGTCTCGTTGATCTGCAGCGCCGCATAGGAAATGCTCGACCGGTCGATGTTCATCAGCAGCTGCCCGATCAAGAACAGCGGCAGCAGGCGCCGGCTGATGATCCGAAAGGCGCTGTCAGCGTATGGTTCGGAGATGGTCACGCGGGGATCCTTCCCATCTCGGGAGCGGCGCTCGGCGCAGTGGCGAGGTCACGCAGCACTCCTTTGTACATTTCTACTGTCCGGCTGACGGCGGCACCCTCCAACACAGGCCCGTACGCCGGGGCGATCCGCTCCACGTGGAACGTCGCGAACAGCGAATCCAGCCACTCGACGATCATCTCCGTGCGCGCACCTGCAAGCCACCAGTAGCGCGTGGCGGTGAGGTAGTCGCGTAGTTCGTCGGCGTCGACGTCGCGGGCCAGGGCGCCGGGTAGGTGTCCGAACGCGTCGGAGGTGAACAGCGTCCGCGACAGCGGGTCGAACAGCCAGTGCGTGGTGAGCAGTCGCAGAGCCGGCTGGATGACGGAGATGGTGCGAGACGGGTTGTCGAGCAGGGTGATCGGATCCTGCCGGACCGCGGTGTAGGTGACGTCGGCCGCGCGTCCCTCCAGCTTCTCGTCTGGACGGAAGCCGAACCAGATCATGCCCTGCGACTGCGCACCGAAGACCGTGGTGACGTTGAACCGGTTGACGACGGGGACCACGTTGCAGACCGAGTCGAATTCGCTCTCCCGCAACGTGATCACGGCAAGCTCGTGGTCCGAGGGAAGCCGCTCCGCGAGCCAGTTCAGTACGTCGCCCTGGTGGGTGCTGAACCCGGTGTCGACCAGCAGTGCGGTCCGGCCCTCCTGGAGCAGGTACACGTTGACGATTGCGTCGCCGCGAACAGCAGCGGGGTAGGCCGCGATGCGTCCATCCAGACGCACCGGAAGGTGCAGGACGCTCACCGAGCCGCCTGCAAAGGACTCACTTGTTGGGTGCACGAGGTGCCTTCACTTTCTGCGCTGCCCCAGTGGGCTTACCGGAGTGTGATCTGAATCATGAACGCGGTCGCGACTGGCGTCTGTCAAGTGTTAGACATATCGCTGCCGCGGCGGTACTGAAACGGCCTTATTGCATACATTCCGGGGCCGATCCTGCTACTGGCCGCCGATGACGCTTCGTCCACACCCATCATCGATCTGGATGACGCGCAACTGCGAACCCGCATCCTGGTGAGACGAACTGCGGCCATCAAGAACGCATTTGAGCGCACCAGTCCGCACCGAAGGACGTCACGAACCGGGCATTGACGAACTGGCGCCAGTTGCTTACCGTCGCTGCCACACCCATCAATGCATGCAATCTGGGGCCGTTGCCCCACCCCGGATGAGGAGAGCGCGTGGATACCCCGCCCAGGACCGATGCCCGCCCGAACGTCAGCGCAGGCCCTCTGGCGGGGGTTCGCGTACTGGAAGCGGGTTCGCTGATCGCCGGACCGTTCTGCGGACAACTGCTAGGCGACTTCGGCGCCGAGGTGATCAAGATCGAGGATCCCGGTGCGGGCGACCCGATGCGGCAGTGGGGCGCCCAGAAGGTCGACGGGTTGAGCCTGTCGTGGCCCATCATCGCGCGCAACAAGAAGTCCGTGACGTGCAATCTACGCACCGCTGCCGGCCAGCAGATCGTCCGCGACCTGGTCCGCGAGTCGGACGTGCTCATCGAGAACTTTCGGCCGGGCACCTTCGAGAGGTGGGGGCTGGGCTACCAGGCCTTGCGCGAGCTCAACCCCCGGCTGGTGTTCGTGCGCGTCACCGGGTACGGCCAGGACGGACCATATTCGCGCAGAGCGGGATTCGGCTCCGTCGGTGAGGCCATGGGGGGTATCCGAAACCTGACCGGCGAGCCCAATCGGATGCCTGCGCGCATCGGCGTCTCGCTTGGCGACTCGCTTGCCGGCACCTTCGCCGCGCTCGGCGCCACCATCGCATTGCTGAACCGGGTGCGCTCGGGTGAGGGGCAGATCGTCGACTCGGCCATCTACGAGGCCGTGCTCGCGCTCATGGAGTCCACCATCCCCGAGTGGGCCCTGGCAGGCGTCCAGCGTCAGCGCACCGGAGCGGTGCTGCCCGGGGTCGCGCCCAGCAACGTCTACCCGACCGGCGACGGCAAGGACATTCTGATCGCCGCCAACCGCGACACCGTGTTCAATCGGCTGTGCGACCTCATGGCACAGCCCGAACTGAAGACCGACCCTCGGTTCGGCACGCACCAGGCTCGAGGACTGAACATGGCGGAGCTCGACGGCTTGATCGCCAAGTGGACCACCAGCGGTACGTCCGACGAAGTTTTGGAGACCCTTCATCGGGGCGGCGTCCCCGCGGGCCGGATCTACACCGCCGAGGACATGGTCGGCGATCCGCATTACGCCGCCCGCAACGCGATCGTCACGTTGACCCACGACGTGCTCGGTGAATTTCCGATGCAGAACGTCGTGCCCCAGCTCTCGGCGACCCCCGGCCG
The DNA here is from genome assembly GCF_040509115.1 of Mycobacterium sp. GTDB lineage: Bacteria > Actinomycetota > Actinomycetes > Mycobacteriales > Mycobacteriaceae > Mycobacterium. The sequence continues at coordinate 26,057 of NZ_JBEVLO010000100.1, forward strand.
CGTGCGGTCGTTGGGACCGACGCTTGGACAGCACAACGCTGAAGTGTATGGCCAACTGCTGCAGATGGATTCGACGAGGTTGACGCAATTGACCACCGAGGGCGTGATCTAGGTGGCTTCGACGATCACCATCAGCGAAGTCGGTCCACGGGACGGCCTACAGAACGAGCCGGACGTCCTCGCACCGTCCCTGCGGTCCGAACTCGTCGGTCGACTAGCTGCCACCGGATTGGGCCGCATCGAGGCGGTGAGCTTCGTCCGAGACGACGTCGTACCACAGATGGCAGGCGCCGAGGCGGTCCTGACCGGACTGCGCGAGACCGGCGACGTCGACGTGCTCGGGTTGGTACTCAACGAACGCGGCTTGGCGCGTTGTCTAGCAACGTCGGCTCGTCCGAACCTCACGGTGTGCGTAACGGATTCGTTCAACCGTCGCAACCAGCAGGCGTCGGTGGCGGAGTCGCTCGCCGCGCTCGGTCCACTCTCCGCCCGCGCGCATGGTCGCGCCCTGCGGGTAACCGTCACGCTCGCCGCGAGCTTCGGCTGCCCGTTCGAGGGGGCCGTGACCACCAGCCAGGTGATGCACATCGCCGAGGCGGTCGCCGGGTCGGCCGACGAGATCGTCTTCGCCGACACCATCGGCGTCGCAAGCCCGCGTCAGGTCCGCGCCCTCGTCACCGCCGCGGTCCGTGACCTGGACGCATCGGTGGGGCTGCACCTGCACAACACCCGAAACACCGGGTATGCCAATGCGTTCGCAGGAATCGAAGCCGGCGCCCAGATTCTCGACAGCTCGGTGGGCGGCATCGGCGGGTGTCCGTTCGCGCCGGGAGCCACGGGCAACATCGCCACAGAGGACCTGCTCTACCTTCTCGACATGGAGGGCGTGCACACGGGCGTCGACATCGCTCGGGTGATCGACGTCAGTCGGTGGCTGAGCGGAGTGCTCGGGCGTGCCCTGCCCGGCCAACTCCACCGAGCAGGCGTCGGCACGTCGTATGCCGATGTCACCGGGAACGCAGATTCATCAAGGAGGCCCGCGCGGCCAGCACGTGCGCCCTCGTGATGGCGGCCGCCCAGTCCCGATCCCCAGCCCGGAATGCCGCGATCATTTCACGATGGTGATTGCCGCTGCGCTCCAGATCCTCCCGGGCGTACCGATGAAACGTGGCCCGCACCAGGGGAAGTTGAGCCACGCCGTGGATCATCGACGCCAGCGTCGGGCTCCTGGCAGCGTCACGAACCGTGTCGTGGAACTCGGTGTTGAGTTCGGTCAATCGGTCGCGCCCATCGCGATCTGGCTCAACGCCGCATGCTTCCATCTCCAGACACAGGTCCTCGAGCCGCTCGAGCGTCGCGACGTCCATCCGATCGGTGGCGAGCGCGGCGGCGAGAGAGTCGAGTTCGGCTCTGGACTGATAGATGTCGTGCAGCTCGTCGTCGGTCCACGACCGGACCGTTGCGCCCCGGTTCGGCAGCATCTCGATCAGTCCTTCGGCGGACAGCTGGCGCAGCGCTTCCCGAATGGGCGTTCGGCTCACGTCGAGCTCGGCAGCGAGCTCCACCTCTACCAGCCGCGCGCCAGGCAGCAGTCGGCCGGAAAGGATGCGGTCGCGAATCTCGCCATAGGTGCGCTCCGTCGACGGCGTCCCACCCATGCGCCTCGCCTGCCCTTCCCACGTCAGCAGCCGGACCGGCACAGTCCGGGATCAGCAGAGACAGTACGCCCGCACAGACCCTACCCAGTCCGATGGCTACCCAGACCGATCGGGTCAGGAGGGTTGTTCGATCCGCGAAAGTCGTCCCGTGTCATTTACGTCGGCGCCGGTGCGGTCGAAGAGGTCCTGGTTGCCGGTCTGCCACGACACGATCTGGCGCACGCGATTGATCCTCCAGTCGTCGCCGCGGACGAGATGGAACTCGTAGTAACCCACCTGTTGCTGGGTGTCGCCGCCGTCCGCATTCGCCAGGAAGTGAGTGGCGTTCAGCGTGGCCACGCAGCTGGCCACGTCGCCTGAGATGGTCACCTGGTGGTTCGCGCTGATGTGCTGTGTCGCGTCGTAGTGGGCGAAGATTCCCTGGCACAGCGCCACGAACTCGTCCCGCTGGAATCGCACCCAGCCGTTGGTGACAAGGAAATCGGCGTCGAACTCGTCGGTGAAGCAGGTACCGAAGTCCTCCCACCGCCGCAGGTCGATGCCGACGGCGTAGCGGGTGATGACGTCGATGATCGACATGCGGTCGGAGAACAGTCGCGCGGACTCCAGGTCTCGGGTGTCGATGGTTGTCATGTCCGAATCCTTTCGCTGACGGTCCCGGGTCGTATTGACCACGTTACCCATCACTGACTTTCATGTCGAATAATTGACTAATACGCCCGTAGCGCTTAGCTTGGCTCCAGCACGTCACCACGGTCACCACCGGGTGCCGCAGACCCTTGCTCTTGAAGACCGTTGCCCCCGAAGACCGTTGCCCCCGAAGACCGTTGCCCCCGAATCTCCACACCAAGGACGGAAGTCATGACACCTGCCGCCATCGGATCACGGCTGAACGGCAAGGTCGCGATCGTCACCGGGGCCGCGCGCGGTCAGGGCGCCGCCGAGGCGGCCCGGTTCGTCGGCGAGGGGGCGCGCGTCATCCTCACCGACGTCCTCGACGACGACGGCAAGGCCATCGCCGACCAGCTCGGCGATCGCGCGGAGTACTTCCACCACGACGTCGGGGCCCACAGCGACTGGGACCAACTCCTCGACCACGTCGTCACGACCTACGGCGGCGTCGACGTCCTGGTCAACAACGCCGGCATCTCCCGCGCTGGCGCCATCGACGAATTCCTCTGGGAGGACTTCGACGCCATGGTCCGCATCAACCAACGCGGCGTGCTCCTCGGCATGCGAGCAGTCATCGCCCCGATGCGCCGCGCCGGCCACGGCAGCATCATCAACGTCGCATCCGGCTCCGCACTACGCGGCATGCCGGAGTTCATCTGCTACTCCGGCACCAAGTTCGCAGTACGCGGCATGACCCAAGTCGCCGCCGCCGAACTCGGACCCGACAACA
>NZ_JBEVLO010000101.1:0-19688 GCF_040509115.1 Mycobacterium sp.
AGCTCGCCGACGGTCGGGTCGACGCCCTTCGCCGATGCGGTGCTCAGCTTCATCATCGCGTCGTAGAGCTCGGGTGCGACCTTGTAGATGTCGAGGCGGTCGATGGCGGTGGGGTGTTCCAGTGTCTGTGTCATGGCTCCACGCTAGCGCGCAAAGGCCCACCTTCATGGTTCAATTCGATGGTGACTTCATGGTCCAATTCCGGTCCCCGCGACCTGCACCTCGACCTCCGCGGGGTCATCACGCCCGGCTCCCGCGGCGCCAGGGAAGTGCTGATCAACGCGCTGCGGGACGCCGTCCGATCGGGCCGACTGGCGCCGAACGCCATGCTCCCGCCATCGCGAACGCTCGCGACCGATCTCGGATTGGCCCGCAACACCGTCGCCGAGGCATACGCCGAACTGGTCGCCGAGGGCTGGCTGGCCTCGCGCCAGGGCGCGGGGACCTGGGTGGCCAACGGTGGCACCAATCCCCTGCCGACGCGGCCGCGGCGCGTCCCTGGCGTACCGGTGCACAACTTCATGCCGGGCTCACCGGACGTGGCCCAGTTCCCTCGCGCCGCCTGGCTCGCGTCGACCCGTCGGGCACTGACCGACGCACCCACCGAAGCCCTCCGACTCGGCGATCCACGCGGCAGGATCGAACTGCGGGAGGCGCTCACCGAGTACCTCGGCCGGGTCCGCGGTGTGCGCACCTCACCCGACTCGATCGTGATCTGCGCGGGCGTCCGTCACGGCGTCGAGATCCTCGGCAGGGTGTTCGGCGCCGACCGGCCGATCGCCGTCGAGGGCTATGGATTGTTCATCTTCCGCGAGGCGCTGGCCGCGATCGGAGTGTCCACCACGCCCATCCGCGTCGACGGTGAGGGCGCCGTCGTCGACGACCTGGACCGCGTCGCCGCGTCTGCGGCGCTGCTCACCCCGGCCCACCACTTTCCGCACGGCGTCCCGATGCACCCCTCCCGTCGCACCGCGGTTCTCGACTGGGCCAACCGCACCGGCGGATACCTGCTCGAGGACGACTACGACGGGGAGTTCCGCTACGACCGCCAACCCGTCGGCGCGGTCCAGGGTCGCGACCCCGACCGGGTGGTCTACCTTGGCTCGGCGAGCAAGAGCCTGTCGCCGGTACTTCGCCTCGGCTGGATGGTGCTGCCAGAGGAGCTGATCGACCGGGTGCTCGCCGCCAGCGGCGGGCAACAGTTCTACGTCAACGCCATCACTCAGCTGACGATGGCCGACTTCATCGCGAATGGCAGCTACGACAAGCACGTTCGACGCATGCGTCTGAGCTACCGGCGCCGCCGCGACCGACTCGTCGAGGCGCTGGCCCCGTTCGACGTCGGCATCAGCGGACTGTCAGCGGGCCTGCACCTGCTGCTCACGCTGCCCGACGGCACCGAAGCCGAGGTGCTCAGAAGGGCGGGCGAGGCAGGCATCGCCCTGTCCGGTCTGGCGGTGCTGCGCCACCCCGACGCGGGCCCCGAGATCCCCGCGGGCGACGGCATCGTCATCAGTTTCGGCACCCCCGCCGAGCACGCCTTCGGCGCAGCGGTCGACGCGCTGTGCCGGGTGTTGGCGAGCGTCAGCTGGTGAGGCCCTGCGGCGACGGGAGATGGGCGGTGCGACGAGGCTGGCTAAGCTGCCCCTCGTGGCCGAGCCCCCGATGTCGCCCAACCTGAGCCTGACGACTCAGGCGTGGCGCTTCGTCGTCACCGGTGGACTGTCGGCGATCGTGGACTACGGGCTCTACGTCGGACTGCACGCGCTGGGACTGCAGCGCGACCTGGCGAAGGTCCTCAGCTTCATCGCGGGCACCACCACCGCCTACCTGATCAACCGCCGGTGGACGTTCCAGGCGCCGCCGAGCACGGCCCGCTTCATCGCCGTTGTCGCGCTGTACGCCGTGACGTTCGCCGTGCAGGTCGGCATCAACCACGTGCTGTACACGGCGTGGGCCGACAAGTCCTGGGGCGTGCCCCTGGCATTCGTCGTCGCGCAGGGCACCGCGACGGTCATCAACTTCGTGGTTCAGCGCGCCGTGATCTTCAAGCTCCCGACGCGGGACGCATCACAGGATGACGCCGGATAGGGCGGTACCCTCGTCACGATGTTCGCAACCACTACCAAGCGGCTGACCGGCTGGGGCCGCACCGCGCCGACCGTCGCGCAGGTGCTGTCGACCCCGGACCCGGAGACCATCGCGAAGGCCGTCACCAGCGCCGACGGCCGCGGCGTCATCGCCCGCGGACTCGGCCGCTCCTACGGTGACAACGCCCAGAACGGCGGCGGGCTCGTCATCGACATGACCGCGCTCGACAAGATCCACTCGATGGACCGCGACAGCCACCTCGTCGACGTCGATGGCGGCGTGAACCTCGATCAGCTGATGCGCGCCGCCCTTCCCCTCGGGCTGTGGGTGCCCGTGCTGCCCGGCACCCGCCAGGTCACCATCGGGGGCGCCATCGCGTGCGACATCCACGGCAAGAACCACCACAGCGCGGGCAGCTTCGGCAACCACGTCCGCACCATGGAGCTGCTCACGGCCGACGGCGCGGTCCACCACCTGACCCCCGACGGCCCCGACGCCGACCTGTTCTGGGCGACCGTCGGCGGCAACGGGCTGACCGGAATCATCCTGCGCGCCACCATCGCCATGACGCCGACCGAGACCGCGTACTTCATCGCCGACGGTGACGTGACGCCGACGCTCGACGACACCATCGCGCTGCACAGCGACGGCAGCGAGAACGACTACACCTACTCCAGCGCCTGGTTCGACGCGATCAGCGCGCCACCGAAGCTCGGCCGCGCCGCCATCTCCCGCGGCTCGCTGGCCACCCTGGACCAGCTGCCAGCCAAGCTGCAGAAGGATCCGCTGAAATTCGATGCGCCGCAGCTACTCACGGTGCCCGACATCCTGCCCAACGGGCTGGCGAACAAGTACACCTTCGGGCCGATCGGCGAGCTCTGGTACCGCAAGTCGGGTACCTACCGCGGCAAGGTCCAGAATCTGACGCAGTTCTATCACCCACTCGACATGTTCGGGGAGTGGAACCGCGCCTACGGCCCAGCCGGATTCCTGCAGTACCAGTTCGTGGTTCCCACCGAGGCCGTCGACGAGTTCAAGTCGATCATCAACGACATCCAGCGGTCCGGCCACTACTCGTTCCTCAACGTGTTCAAGCTCTTCGGTCCGGGTAACCAAGCGCCACTTAGCTTTCCGATCCCCGGCTGGAACATCTGCGTCGACTTCCCGATCAAGGCTGGGCTGAACGAGTTCGTCACCGAACTCGACCGCCGCGTCCTCGAATTCGGTGGCCGCCTCTACACCGCCAAGGACTCCCGCACCACCGCCGAGACCTTCCACGCCATGTATCCGCGGATCGACGAGTGGATCGAGGTGCGCCGTAAGGTCGACCCCGCCGGGGTGTTCGCCTCGGACATGGCCCGACGTTTGGAGCTGCTGTAAATGGTCTTTGATGCCGTCGGCAACCCGCAGACCATCCTCCTCCTCGGTGGCACCTCCGAGATCGGGCTGGCGATCTGTGCGCGTTACCTCCGCGACAGCCACGCACGCGTCATCCTTGCCGACCTGCCAGATCACCCCCGCAAGGCCGATGCCATCGCCGAGATGACGTCGGCGGGCGCCAAGTCGGTCGAGTGGATCGACTTCGACGGCGTCAAGAGCGACACTCACCCCGGCGTGATCGACAAGGCCTGGGCCAACGGCGATGTCGACGTCGCGATCGTTGCCTTCGGACTGCTCGGCGACGCCGAGGAGTTGTGGCAGAACCAGCGCAAGGCGGTCCAGATCGCCGAGATCAACTACACCGCAGCCATATCCGTCGGCGTGCTGCTCGGCGAGAAGATGCGTGCGCAGGGCTCCGGCCGGATCATCGCGATGAGTTCCGCGGCCGGCGAGCGGGTCCGGCGCTCCAACTTCGTCTACGGCTCCACCAAGGCAGGTCTTGACGGCTTCTACCTCGGCCTCGGAGAGGCCTTGCGGGAGTTCGGCGTTCGCGTCCTCGTCATCCGACCAGGGCAGGTACGCACCTCGACGACCATCGCGCACTGGAAGGCGACCGGCGCCAAGGAGGCCCCGTTCACCGTCGACAAGGAGTACGTCGCCGAGCTCGCCGTCACCGCCTCGGCCAAGGGCAAGGACCTGGTGTGGGCGCCGGGCGCGTTCCGGTACGTGATGATGGTGCTACGGCACGTGCCGCGGCCGATCTTCCGCAAGCTTCCGATCTGAGCGGCACGGTGGGTCACGCGCTGCCCACGTCGATCAGGACGACGGGGCACCTCGCTGCGGCCACCTTGGTCGCGGTCGTGGTCTCGGCCGTCTCGCTCGTCGCCATCTCCCGCGTCGAGTGGCCCGCGTTCAACTCGTCGAACCAACTGCACGCACTGACCACCGTCGGCCAGTTCGTCTGTCTCGCAGCACTGTTGGCGGCGGGCCTGCTCTGGCGACGGGGCAGGAGGCTGATCGCGCAGTTCGTCGCCATCGCATCGTTGTCGGCGTTGTCGGCCGTCACGCTCGCGATGCCGCTCGGCGCCACCAAGCTGTACCTCTTCGGCGTCTCCGTCGATCAGCAGTTCCGCACCGAATACCTGACGCGGCTCACCGACACCGCCGCCCCGCACGACATGACCTACCTCGGGCTGCCGCCGTTCTACCCGCCCGGGTGGTTCTGGCTGGGCGGACGGCTGGCCGCCGCCACCGGCACCCCTGGCTGGGAGATGTTCAAACCGTGGGCGGTCATCTCGATCACCGTCGCGATCGCCATCGCTCTCGTGTTGTGGGCGGCCATGATTCGCTTCGAGTACGCGCTGGTGGTGTCGGCCGCCACCGCCGCCGTCACCCTGGCCTACGCGCCCGCCGAGCCGTACGCCGCGATGATCACCGTGCTGCTGCCCCCGGTCTTCGTGTTGGCGTGGTCGGGGCTGAGGGCCCGCACCGGGGGCGGATCCGGAGGCCAGGATCGAAGCGACCGGGGTGATGGGCATGGCTGGGCCGAGATCGTCGGCGTCGGTGTGTTCCTCGGCGTGGCCGCCCTGTTCTACACGCTGCTGCTCGCCTACGCGGCCTTCACGATCGTCATCATGGCGGTACTCCTCGCGGCGGTCCGCAGGCAGGTGGACCCGCTGATCCGCCTGGCGGTGATCGCCGTGATCTCGGGAGCCATCGCACTGATCGGCTGGGGCCCCTACCTTCTCGCCGCCGTCCGCGGCACGCCCGCCGACAGTGGCACCGCCCAGCACTACCTCCCCTCCGACGGCGCCCAATTGACGTTCCCGATGCTGAGCTTCACGCTCCTCGGTGCGCTGTGCATGGTCGGCACGGTGTGGCTGGTGGTGTTCGCGCGGAGCTCGACCCGGACGGCTTCCGATGAGCGCTTGCGCGAAGAGCAGACAGCTTCCGATGAGCGCTTGCGCGAAGAGCAGACGGCTTCCGATGAGCGCTTGCGCGAAGAGCAGATAGCTTCCGATGAGCGCTTGCGCGAAGAGCAGACGGCACCAGCGCTGGCCGTCGCCGTCGTCGCCGTCTACGCGTGGTCACTGCTGTCGATGCTGACCACGCTCGTCGGCACGACCCTGCTGTCGTTCCGGCTGCAGCCCACCCTCACGGTGCTGCTCGCCGCGGCGGGCGCCTTCGGCTTCGTCGAGACGACGCTGGCCATCGCGTCGAGATACTCAGCCACGACCAGCCGACGCGTGGTCGCCGTCGGCGCCGCGCTGGGAGCGATCGGCGCGATGACGTTCGCCCAAGACATCCCCGACGTACTGCGCAGCGACATCGTCGTCGCCTACACCGACACCGACGGCAACGGCGAACGCGCGGACCGCAGGCCCGCGGGTGCCGAACAGTACTACGCCGAGGTCGACGCCAAGATCACCGAGACGACCGGACTGCCCCGCAACCAGACCGTCGTCATGACCGCCGACTACAGCTTCCTCGCCTACTACCCGTACTACGGGTTCCAGGGCCTGACGTCGCACTACGCCAACCCGTTGGCCCAGTTCCAGGAGCGCTCGAAGGCCATCGAGGGCTGGGCCGAGCTCACCTCGCCCGACCAGTTCGTCGCCGCCCTCGACCGACTGCCATGGGCGCCCCCGACCGTGTTCCTGATGCGCCACGGCGCCAACGACACCTACACCCTGCGACTGGCCAGCGACGTCTACCCGAACCAACCCAACGTCCGCCGCTACCAGGTGGCACTGGACGCGGCGTTGTTCGACGACGCGCACTGGGACGTCTCCGACGTCGGGCCCTTCGTGCTGGCGATAAGGAAGCAGTCAGCGTGACGAGTGAGCCCCCGACGGGCGGGCAACTAACATCTACCCCCGTGAGCCAGGAGGGTGCGGGGATCAACCACCGAACCGCACGCCTCGTAGCCATCGTCGCAGGCCTGCTCGGCGCGTTGCTTGCGATCGCGACTCCCCTGCTGCCGGTCACCCAGACCACCGCCCAACTCAACTGGCCGCAGAACGGCGCCCTGGAGAGTGTCGACGCGCCCCTGATCGGCTACGTGGCCACCGACCTCGAGATATCCATTCCGTGCCGGGCGGCCGCCGGGCTGGTCGGCCAGCAGAACGCGACCCGGACCATCCTGCTGTCCACGGTGCCCAAACAGGCACCCAAGGCCGTCGACCGCGGCCTGCTCATCGAACGCGTGGGCGGCGACCTGCTGGTCATCGTCCGCAACACCCCCGTGGTCAGCGCCCCACTGACCGAGGTCCTCAGCCCCGCCTGCAGGCAGCTGACCTTCGCCGCCCACGCCGACCGGGTCACCGGCGAGTTCGTCGGACTGGTCCAAGGCCCAGACGACGACGACCCCGGCCAGCCGCTGCGGGGCGAGCGCAGCGGCTACGACTTCCGGCCGCAGATCGTCGGCGTGTTCACCGACCTGTCCGGCCCGGCACCGCCCGGCCTGACGTTCTCCGCCACCATCGACTCCCGCTACAGCACCTCGCCGACGTTGCTGAAGATGCTCGCGATGATCTTCGGCGTCGCGTTGACGATCGTGGCGCTCGGCGCGCTGCACGTCCTCGACACCGCCGACGGGGTCAGGCACCGGCGCTTCCTTCCGCCGCGCTGGTGGTCGATGCGACCACTGGACGGTTTGGTCGCGGCGGCGCTGATCTGGTGGCACTTCGTCGGCGCCAACACCTCCGACGACGGCTACATCCTGACCATGGCGCGGGTGTCCGAGCACGCCGGTTACATGGCCAACTACTACCGCTGGTTCGGCACCCCGGAAGCCCCGTTCGGTTGGTACTACGACCTTCTGGCGCTGTGGGCGCACGTCACCACCGCCAGCGTGTGGATGCGGCTGCCCACACTGCTGATGGGCCTGGCCTGCTGGTGGGTGATCAGCCGCGAGGTGATCCCGCGCCTCGGGCATGCGGTGAAGGTGAACCGGGTCGCGGCCTGGACCGCCGCAGGCATGTTCCTGGCGTTCTGGTTGCCACTGAACAACGGCCTGCGCCCGGAACCGATCATCGCGCTCGGCATGCTGCTCACCTGGTGCTCCGTCGAACGCGGCGTCGCCACCAGCCGGCTGCTGCCCGTCGCGATCGCCATCATCATCGGCGCGCTGACCCTGTTCTCCGGCCCCACCGGCATCGCCGCCGTCGGCGCCCTGCTGGTGGCCATCGGACCGCTGAAGACGATTGTCGCAGCGCATACTTCGCGATTCGGTTACCTCGCGCTGCTGGCACCCATCCTGGCCGCCTGCACCGTCACCACCGTGCTGATCTTCCGCGACCAGACACTCACCAGCGAAATCCAGGCCAGCACGTTCAAGTCGGCCGTCGGCCCCAGCCTCGCCTGGTTCGACGAGCACATCCGCTACGAACGCCTGTTCATGGCCAGTCCCGACGGCTCCGTCGCGCGCCGCTTCGCCGTCCTCGCCGTGCTACTCGCCCTTGCCGTCTCGGTGGCAATGTCGTTGCGCAAGGGGCGAATCCCCGGCACCGCCGCCGGACCCAGCCGACGCATCATCGGGATCACCATCATCTCGTTCCTGATGATGATGTTCACCCCGACGAAGTGGACCCACCACTTCGGCGTCTTCGCCGGACTGGCAGGCTCACTCGGCGCGCTCGCCGCCGTCGCCGTGACCGCCGCGGCCATGAAGTCACCGCGCAACCGGACGATCTTCACCGCCATCGTGCTCTTCATGACGGCCTTCTCGTTCGCCAGCGTCAACGGGTGGTGGTACGTCTCCAGCTTCGGCGTGCCATGGTCGAATGAGTTCCCGCAGTTCGAGTTCGGCTTCACCACCTTCTTCCTCGGGCTGGCCGTGGTGGCGCTGCTGGTCGCGACGTGGTTCCACTTCTCAGGACGCGACCTGCTCCCCGCCAAGGATCCGCCACCGCGGTGGTCGCGAATCACGCAGGCCCCCTTGACGATCGTCGTCTGGGCCGTGGTGGTGTTCGAGGTCGCGTCGTTGACCATCGCGATGGTCGAGCAGTACCCGGCGTGGACCGTCGGCCGATCCAACCTCGAGGCAGTGACCGGCAAGACCTGCGGGCTGGCCACCGACGTGCTGGTCGAGCAGGACCCCAACGGCGGAGTCCTGGCTCCTGTGGACACCCCCGTCGGCGACGCCCTCGGCGCAGTGGTCGCACAAGGGTTCAGCCCCAACGGGATACCGGCCGACCTGTCGGCCGACCCGGTTATGGAGCCCGAGGGCAGCGGCAACTTCGCCGACTCCGACGGCGGGGTCGTGACCGGCAGCGAGCCCGGCACGGAGGGCGGCACCACCGCGGGCGCAGGTGTGAACGGCTCGCGCGCCCGGTTGCCGTACAACCTCAACCCCAGGACCACTCCCGTCATGGGCAGTTGGCGCTCGGGCACCCAGCAGCCCGCCCAGTTGCGCTCGGCGTGGTACCGGCTGCCCCCGCGCAACGAGGCGGGGCCGCTGCTGGTCGTCGCCGCCGCCGGACGGTTCGACGCGGGCGAGGTCACGGTCCAGTGGGCCACCGACGAACAGGCGGCAAGCAACCAGCCCGGCGGCAGCGTTCGCTTCGGTGACGTCGGCGCCGTCCCCGCCTGGCGCAACCTGCGGGTCCCACTCAGCGCGATCCCCTCTGACGCGACGCAGGTGCGACTGATGGCCTCCGACGAGGATCTGGCGCCGCAGCACTGGATCGCACTGACGCCGCCCAGGATCCCGCAGTTGCAGACCCTGCAGGACGTCGTCGGCTCGACCGACCCCGTGCTGCTGGACTGGCTCGTCGGCCTGGCCTTCCCCTGTCAGCGGCCGTTCGGTCACCAAAACGGCGTCACCGAGGTGCCCAAGTGGCGCATCCTGCCGGACCGCTTCGGCGCGGAGGCCAACTCGCCGGTGATGGACTACCTCGGGGGCGGACCACTCGGCATCACCGAGCTGTTGGTGCGCGCCGAACCCGTACCTACCTATCTGAAGGACGACTGGTTCCGCGATTGGGGCGCGCTGCAGAGGCTGACGCCGTGGTACCCCGACGCCCAGCCCGCACGGCTGGATCTGGGCACCGCCACCCGCAGCGGCCTATGGAGCCCGGGACCTCTTCGTTTGAGCTGAGCCTGGCATGGCGGCGCGGCGCACACGAGCTCGTCGCATAGCATCGAGCCTCGTGCCCGCCAGGACCCTCCGACTCATCGCGATCATCGCGGGCCTCGTAGGGCTTCTCCTCTGCGCACTCACTCCGCTCCTCCCGGTGCGCCAGACGACGGCCGCCATCCTGTGGCCGCAGGGCGCCGGATCCGACGGTCTGATCACCGACGTGACCGCCCCGCTGGTGTCCGGGGCACCACTCGCGCTCGACGTCACGATCCCCTGCCAGGCCGTCTCGACGCTGCCCGCCGCGGGCGGTGTCGTCTTCTCGACGATCCCGGCGGGCGGCATCGAAGCCGGGCGAAACGGTCTCTTCATCCGCGCCAACGCCGACGTCGCGTACGTCGCGTTCCGTGACACCGTCGCCGCGGTGGCGCCGAGGGCCGCGGTCGACTCCGGCGCGTGCAGCGAGATCCACGTCTGGGCCAACGTCGGCGCGGTCGGCGCGGACTTCGTCGGCATCCCCGGCGCGACGGGAACACTGCCGCTGGACAAGCGCCCCCAGGTAGCGGGCGCCTTCACCGACCTGAAGGTTGCCGCCCAGCCTGGCCTGGCCGCCCGCATCGACGTCGACACCCGCTTCATCACCTCCCCCACCTGGTTGAAGTCCGCAGGGATCGCGCTCGGCGTCCTCTGCGTTCTGGCCTCGATCGTCGCGCTGGCTCTGCTGGATCGCGTGTCGGGTCGGCGGCCAGCCCGCCTCAGGCAGCGCGCGGGCCTGTCGACGTGGTTGGCCGACGCCGGGGTCATCGGCGGACTCCTCGCCTGGCACGTCGTCGGCGCGCTGTCCTCCGACGACGGCTACAACCTGACCATCGCCCGGGTATCCGGAGAAGCCGGTTACTCCGCCAACTACTTCCGCTACTTCGGCGCGAGCGAGGCACCGTTCGACTGGTACCAGAGCGTGCTTGCGCACCTCGCCTCGATCAGTACCGCCAGCGTCTGGATGCGACTACCAGCGACCGTGGCGGGGATCGCCGCGTGGCTGATCGTCAGCCGCTGGATGTTGCCCCGGCTGGGCAGACGTCTGGCGGTCAACCGCGTCGCGGTGTGGACGGCGGGTGCGGTGTTCCTCGCGGCGTGGCTACCGTTCGACAACGGTCTGCGACCCGAGCCGCTGATCGCCTTCGCCACCGTCGCGGTGTGGATCCTCGTCGAGAACACCGTGGGCACACGACGGCTGTGGCCAGCCGCGGCGGCGATCGTCATCGCAATGTTCTCCGCGACGCTCGCCCCGCAAGGGCTGATCGCGGTGGCGCCGCTGCTCGTCGGGGCACGGGCCATTGCGCGCATCGTGTCGCAACGCCGCGCGGTCGACGGACTCGCCGCGTCGCTCGCCCCGCTCGGCGCGGCCCTCTCGCTGGTGTTCGTCATCGTGTTCCGCGACCAGACCCTGGCGACGGTCGCCGAGGCCGTCCGCATCAAGTACGTCGTCGGCCCGACGATCCCCTGGTATCAGGAATTCTTGCGGTACTACTTCCTCACCGTCGAGGACAGCGTTGACGGGTCGCTGACCCGCCGGTTCACCGTGTTGATCATGCTGCTGTGCCTGTTCGGCCTCGTCATGGTCCTGCTGCGCCGCGGCCGCGTGCCCGGCGCCGTCAGCGGTCCCGTCTGGCGGCTGGTCGGATCGACGGCGGTGGGGCTGCTTCTGCTGACGTTCACGCCGACCAAGTGGGCCGTGCAGTTCGGCGCCTTCGCGGGCTTGGCCGGTGCACTCGGCGGCGTCACGGCGTTCGCGTTCGCCCGCGTCGGGCTGCACAGCCGACGCAATCTGACGCTGTACGTCACGGCGCTGCTGTTCGTGCTGGCATGGGCGACGTCGGGCATCAACGGCTGGTTCTACGTCGGCAACTACGGGGTGCCGTGGTTCGACAAGCAGCCAGTCATCGTGGGCGTGCCGGTCACCACGATCTTCCTCGTGCTCGCCATCGCCGGTGGTCTGCTCGCCGGTTGGCTGCACTTCCGGATGGACTACGCCGGGCACACCGAGGTCGCCGACACCGGGCGCAACCGCGCACTGGCATCGACCCCGCTGCTCGTCGTGGCCACCATCATGGTGGTGCTCGAACTGGGCTCGATGCTCAAGGCGACCGCCGGGCGCTACCCCGTCTACACCACCGGCGCAGCCAACCTGGCCGCGCTGAGCTCAGGACTGTCCGACACCAGCTGCGCCATGGCCGACGCGGTACTCGTCGAGGCCGACACGAATGCCGGTATGCTGCAACCGGTTCCGGGCCAGAGCTTCGGTCAGTACGGCCCGCTTGGCGGCGAGGATCCCGTCGGTTTCACCCCGAACGGCGTCAGCGACACCCTGGAGCCCGCCGAACCCGTCGCCGCCAACCCAGGCACCGTCAACTCCGACGGACCCGTCGACAAGCCGAACATCGGCGTCGGCTACGCAGCGGGCACCGGCGGCGGCTACGGCCCCGAGGGGATCAACGGATCCCGGGTCTTCCTGCCGTTCGGCCTCGATCCGAAACGGACGCCGGTGATGGGTAGCTACGACGAGAACACCGTGGCCGCGAAGGCCACGTCAGCCTGGTATCAACTGCCGCCGAGGACTCCGGACCGACCGCTGGTCTCCGTCGCCGCTGCCGGCGCCATCTGGTACTACAACGAAGACGGTTCGTTCAACTACGGGCAGTCCCTCAAACTGCAGTGGGGCGTGGTCCGACCGGACGGCTCATACCAGGCGCTCAACGAAGTCCAGCCGATCGACATCTTCGAGCAGAAGGCGTGGCGCAACCTGCGGTTCCCGCTGACGACGGCGCCACCGGAGGCCAACGTCGCGCGGATCGTCGCCGACGACCCGAACCTGTCCACCGACCAGTGGTTCGCCTTCACCCCTCCGCGCGTCCCCGTGCTGCAGACCGCTCAGCAATTCCTCGGCAGTCAGACTCCAGTGCTGATGGACATCGCCACCGCGGCCAACTTCCCATGCCAGCGCCCGTTCGCCGAGCGCCTCGGGGTGGCCGAACTTCCCGACTACCGGATCATCCCCAACTTCAAGCAGATGGTCGCCTCGTCGAATCAGTGGCAGTCCGCCGAGGACGGCGGGCCGTTCCTGTTCGTACAGGCGCTGTTGCGGACCGAGGCGATTCCCACCTATCTGCGCAACGACTGGTACCGGGACTGGGGCTCACTCGAGCGCTACCTGCGGGTGGTGCCAGAGGGTGCGTCGCCCGACGCCGTCATCGAGGAAGGTTCGAAGCGAGTGTTCGGCTGGAGCCGTGGCGGACCGATCAGGGCCCTGCCGTGAACGGGGATGACAAGCCAGCCGTGAACGGCACCGACAAACCCGCCGTGAACGGCACCGCCGGCCGGGACGTGAAGGTGGCCCGCTGGGCCGCGATGATCGCCGGCCTGCTGGGCTTCGTGCTGGCAGTCGCCACCCCGCTGCTCCCCGTCGCCCAAACCACGGCGACGCTGAACTGGCCCCAGAATCAGAACCAGCTCGCCGACGTCACCGCACCGCTGCTGTCCCTGGCACCCGTGAGCCTGACCGCGACCGTGCCGTGCGCGGTGGTCCGCGAGCTGCCCGCCGACGGCGGGTTGGTGCTCGGCACCGCGCCCGCCAAGGGCCGTGACGCAGCGCTCAACGCGATGCTGGTGAACGTCACGCAATCGCGCGTCGACGTCATCGTGCGCAACGTCGTCGTCGCGAGCGTGAGCCGGGCTCGGGTGGCTGGAACCGGGTCTGCCCCGGGTTGTTCGACCATCGACATCACGTCGTCGATCGACGGCACCTTCGCCGACTTCGTCGGTCTGACCAAGACGGACGGGTCGCCGCAACGCACCGGATACCCCGATCCGAACCTGCGGCCTGCCATCGTCGGGGTCTTCACCGATCTGACCGGTCCCGCCCCGCCCGGGCTATCCCTCTCCGCGACCATCGACACGCGCTTCACCACGCATCCGACGGCGCTGAAGCTGACGGCCATGCTGCTCGCGATCGTGTCGACCGTCGTCGCGCTTCTCGCACTGTGGCGACTCGACCGGCTCGACGGACGGCGCATGCACCGCCTGATCCCCATGCGCTGGCGCACGCTCAGCCCGGTCGACGGCGTCGTCGTCGGGGGATTCGCCATCTGGTACGTCATCGGCGCCAACTCGTCCGACGACGGCTACATCCTGCAGATGGCGCGCGTCGCCGAACACGGCGGCTACATGGCGAACTACTTCCGGTGGTTCGGTAGCCCAGAAGACCCGTTCGGCTGGTACTACAACCTGCTGGCACTGATGACCAAGGTCAGCGATTCCAGCATCTGGATCCGGCTGCCGGATCTGATCTGCGCGCTGGTCTGCTGGCTGCTGCTGTCCAGAGAGGTGCTACCCCGGCTGGGGCCCGCGGTGTCGGGCTACCGGCCCGCGGTGTGGGCGGCCGGGTTGGTGTTGCTCGCCGCGTGGATGCCGTTCAACAACGGGCTGAGGCCCGAAGGCCAGATCGCTACGGGCGCCCTCATCACCTACGTCCTGATCGAGCGCGCCATCACGTCGGGCCGCTTGACGCCCGCCGCGCTGGCGATCACCACGGCGGCGTTCACGCTCGGCATCCAACCCACGGGGCTGATCGCGGTGGCCGCGCTGCTGGCCGGCGGTAGACCGATCCTGCGCATCGTGATGCGACGGCGCAGGGATGTCGGCACCTTGCCACTCATCGCGCCGCTGCTGGCGGCGGGCACCGTGATCCTGACCGTGGTGTTCGCCGACCAGACGTTGGCAACGGTGTTGGAAGCCACCAGGATTCGCACCGCAATCGGCCCCAGCCAGGAGTGGTACACCGAGAACCTGCGCTACTACTACCTCGTGCTGCCGACCACCGACGGCGCCATCTCGCGACGGGTCGCCTTCCTGTTCACCGCGATGTGCCTCTTCCCGTCGCTGTTTCTGATGTTGCGACGCAAGCGGGTGCCAGGGGTGGCGAGAGGTCCAGCCTGGCGGCTGATGGGTGTCATCTTCGCCACGATCTTCTTCCTGATGTTCACGCCCACCAAGTGGATTCACCACTTCGGCCTGTTCGCCGCCGTAGGTGGCGCGATGGCGGCGCTCGCCACGGTTCTCGTCTCGCGCCACGTGCTGCGCTCGGCACGCAACCGGATGGCGTTCCTTGCCCTGGTGTTGTTCGTGGTGGCGTTGTGCTTCGCCTCCACCAACGGCTGGTGGTACGTGTCGAACTTCGGTGCGCCGTTCAACAACTCGATACCGAAGATCGGCGGCGTCAGCGTCAGCACGGTCTTCTTCGTGCTCTTCGCGATCGCGGCGGTGTGGGCGTTCTGGCTGCACCTGTCGCGCAAGGGTGATTCGCGCGTGGTGGACCGACTCACCGCCGCTCCCATCCCGCTCGCGGCCGGATTCATGGTGCTGGTGTTCATCGCCTCGATGGCGATCGGCGTGGTGCGCCAATATCCGACCTACTCCAACGGGTGGGCCAACATCCGCGCGTTCGCAGGCGGCTGCGGCCTTGCCGACGACGTGCTCGTCGAACCCGACTCCAATGCGGGCTTCCTGACACCGGTCCCCGGAAGGTTCGGCCCGCTCGGCCCACTCGGCGGCGAAGCACCGACGGGCTTCTCCCCCAACGGTATTCCCGACCGCATCGTCGCCGAGGCGATCCGGTTGAACAACCCGCAGCCCGGCACCGACTACGACTGGACCCAGCCCGTCAAGCTGGCCAGGCCGGGCATCAACGGCTCGACCGTTCCACTGCCGTACGGCCTCGACCCCGCGCGTGTTCCCGTTGCCGGAACGTATTCGACTGGGCCGCAACAGGAGAGCAAGCTCGCGTCGGCCTGGTACGAACTGCCCGCCGCCGACGACGCGCACCCACTGGTGGTCATCACCGCGGCGGGCACGATAACGGGCACCAGCGTCGCCAACGGCCTAGTGTCGGCTCAGACCGTGGAACTCGAATACGCCCGCCGTGGCCCCGACGGAGCCCTCACACCCGCGGGACGCGTCCAGCCGTACGACGTCGGCCCGACCCCGTCCTGGCGGAATCTGCGGTACCCGCGGTCGGAGGTGCCCGCGGATGCGGTGGCGGTGCGGGTGATCGCCGACGACCTGTCGCTGAGTCAGGGCGACTGGATAGCGGTGACACCGCCACGCGTACCCGAGGTGCGGTCCGTCCAGGAATACGTCGGCTCGCAGCAACCCGTGCTGATGGACTGGGCCGTGGGGTTGGCCTTCCCCTGCCAGCAACCCATGCTGCACGCCAACGGCGTCACGGAGATTCCCAAGTTCCGCATCTCGCCGGACTACTACGCGAAGCTGCAGAGCACCGACACCTGGCAGGACGGCATCAACGGTGGCCTCCTCGGCATCACCGACCTACTGCTCCGAGCCTCGGTCATGTCGACGTACCTGTCGAAGGACTGGGGCCAGGACTGGGGCTCGCTGCGCAGGTTCGACACCGTCGTCGACGCGCAACCCGCGCAGATCGACCTCGGCACGGCCACGCACAGCGGGTTGTGGAGCCCGGGTCAGATCCGGATCCAGCCCTAGGGGCCGGTGGGCCGGACGTACACCACGCGGGTGCGAAACACGACGTCCTGCAATGACCGTCGGCGCCCGTCGACGGCGACGAGGACCAGCCCGATCGGGAACACCACGCACGCCACGGCCCGCAGCAGCGCCACGACGAGCGGCACCCGGCCGGACCGTCGGCCCACCACGCGCAGTCCCATCACGACCGCCCCCGCCGTGCAGCCCGACGTGACCCAGCAGCCGGCCAGGTAGAGCACCGCGACGCCGAACATCACCGTCGTCGAGAAGAACGCGTTGGGCGTCGGGAAGCTGAACGCGGCCGGCTGCAGCATCAACCGCGTCAACGTCACCCCGACGTACAGGAAACCGACGAAGGCACCCGCCACGGCTAGATCGATCAGGGCGGCCACCCCTCGGCTCACGATCCCGGCCGTCTCCAGTTCGGCGACCTCGGGCGGGTGAGGTCTCACCACCGTGGCGCTCGCGGGGTCCGTGGCAGCCGTGGGGTTCGGGGCGTTGGGGTGGTCCGGGGCGTCAGTGGGGTTTGGGCGCGCCCGAGCATGCGGTCCACGAAGCCCGACACCGCGTCGTCGGCCCGCTGACCCTGGGTGCGGACATCGGTCATCACCTCGGCGGTGACGCTGGTGGTCGACTCCCGGATGATGGCGGGCAGGTCGACCCCGTCGATGATCAGGTTGGCCAACCCGATGAGATCGATGCGGGCGATGATGGCGTCGATGTCGATGTCGGCGGCGATCGCATCCACGTCGACCCGCTCGCGGATCAAC
This sequence comes from Mycobacterium sp., assembly GCF_040509115.1. Taxonomy (GTDB): domain Bacteria; phylum Actinomycetota; class Actinomycetes; order Mycobacteriales; family Mycobacteriaceae; genus Mycobacterium. The sequence continues at coordinate 16,879 of NZ_JBEVLO010000101.1, forward strand.
GCCGTCAGGTCGATCTCGTCGAGGACCAGACCCACCACCTGAGATCCCACCGCGGACACCACCGCCTTGAGTTCCACGGCGACGGCTTCCCTGCCGCGACGCAACGGGCCGCCGACGACGGGCAGACCATCACACAGTCTGAGCAGGTTGACCAGGTCAGGCACCTCCGCATCGTAGTGTCGACCCGTGATCGACCGCATCAAGCTCGGCAACGCCACCGTGACGCGTGTCGTGGAGACCGGGATCGAGATGCGCACGTCGCTGTTCGCCGAAACCCCCGCCGAGGCGTGGGCCGCGAACCGCGAACTGCTGGAGCCGGACTTCTGGAACGCCGGCGCCGAGCAATGGCGCATCGCCATGCAGATCTGGGTGGTGCAGGTCGACGGCCTGACGGTGGTGGTGGACACGGGCGTCGGCAACGACCGCGACCGTCCGCACATGCCGCCGATCGACCACCTGTCGACGGACTTCCTCGCCGACTTCGCCCGCGCAGGATTCCACCCCGCGTCCGTCGACGTCGTGGTCAACACCCACCTGCACAGCGACCACGTGGGATGGAACACGCACCTGGTTCCAGGGGGCGCAGCGGAGCGACCGGGGGAAGCACCCGACGGGGTGTGGGCGCCGACGTTCCCCAACGCGCGCTACGTGATGCCCGATGCCGACTACCGCTTCTTCGTTCCCGACGGCCCAGGACACACCGAGACGATGGCAACGGTGTTCTCCGACAGCGTGTTTCCCGTCGCTGACCAGATGGAACTGTGGTCGGGTGAACTGCGCATCAGCGAGTCGCTTCGGCTGCGTCCCGCTGCCGGGCACACGCCGGGATCGTCGGTGCTCTGGCTCGACGCAGGCGTGCCAGCCGTGTTCGTCGGCGACCTGACGCACAGCCCCATCCAGATTCCCCGACCCGACGACCCGTGCGCGTTCGACGTCGATGCCGCTGCCGCGGCGGTCACGCGCAAGCGCATCTTCACCGAGGCATCGCGCACCCGCGCGGCCGTGATCCCTGCGCACTATCCGGGTCACGGCGGCGCGACGCTGGTGGCGCGCGGCGATCGGTTCGAGGTCGACGACTGGTTGGAGCTCTCGACGATCTAGCGGGGTGGGCGGCGAGTCCGCGAGACATCAACCTGGGCGCACTACGTCGGCGCGTCGTCGCCAACGTTTATGTGTCGCTCCACCCGCGACCGACGAGGACTTCGCGAACGCGGTGCACGACATCGAGCGGATGATCCTCCGCGACGACGCGAACGACGATCCAGCCCATCCGTTCGAGCATCCGCAACCGGCTGATGTCCTTGCGGTACTGCTTGCGATCCGTGCGGTGCTGATCGCCGTCGTACTCCAACGCCACCATGTACTCCGGCCACGCGAGGTCCAGAAACGCCAGCGGGTAGTAGTCCCCATTGTGAATCCGGAACTGCGACTGAGGTTTCGGGAGTCCGTCGTCGATGACGAGGAGTCGCAGCCACGTCTCCTTGGGTGAGGTGCCGCCCGGGTCCATCAGCGCGATCGCGTCCCGCGCCCTACTCACCCCACGACCGCCGCGATAGCGCGCGAGCAGCGGTTCGACGTCGGCGGCAGAGACACCCGTCGCGTGGGCCAACGCGTCGAGGCGAGCCACCGCGGGACCACGCGCCAGATGACGACCGAGGTCAAGGGCGGTGCGGTGCAGCGCCGTCGTCGCGATCCCGTCGAGGACGACGATCTCGTCTGCCGCGATGCGCTCGTTGCGCGTCACGACGCCGGCGGGAGCGTGCTGGTTCCGCCAGATCAACTCGATCGGCTCATCGTTGCCGACCCATCGCGCGCCGTGAAGAGCCGATGCCGTCACCCCCGCCACGACGCCACCCCCCTTCGACCAAAGCACCGCTGCGCGAGCGCGGTCCGTCGTCGTCATCTCCGAGAACTCCGGTACGTACACGTCGGGATGGACCGCCACGAAGCCAGTTCGGAGTCGATGCCGAGTCAGCCGACCGCTGCTCAACGCTTGACTTCCCGAGAAGATCGGTGTCATTCCCGCAGAGTCCCATTGGCCACCGACAACCCGCGAGACAGCAACCTCGGCGGACTACGCCGGCGTGTCGTCGCCAACGTTTATGTGTCGCGACCGACTAGGAGGTCGGGGTGGGCACCGACGGGGTAGGTACCGCCGGGGTGGGGGCTGACTGGTCCGAAACGATGCCGTCGTGGCAGTCCAAGCGGCTCTGCCCCGTCTGCTCCATGCACACCAGCACGGGTCCTTCGGTCTCGGCCGGGTAGACCTCGTCGCCCGGGCCCGCCGACACCGTGGGGCTCGACACCTCACCCGGATACAGCGACCAAATGGTGGCATCCGTCGTGGAGAGGTGCGCGCAGTACGCCGGCGCCTCGCTCTCGGTGATACCCGCCGCGCCCAGCGTCGAACAGCTGGCACCGACGACCACGACGGGCAGCTCGATGTCACCGCTCGGGGCGGGCGACACCGCCGAAACCGACGAGGACGAGGCAGGTTTCGCCGTCGGCGTCGAGCTGCGCTGATCTCGGCCGAACACCAGGAACGCGGCGGCCGCTGCGACGAGCACCGCCACCGCCGCGGCCATCGACCACACCACCTTGCGGCGCGACGAAGGTGGTGGCGCGTGCCTGCTGGCGTGGCGCGGACCCGTGGGCGCCAGGATCGTCGCCTCCGAGTCGACCCGGTTGCCCGCCAGCGCATTCGCGAAGGCCGAGCAGCTGGCGTAGCGATCGTCGGGCGACTTGGCCAGCGCCTTGTCGAAAACCGCTCCGAGAAAGGACAATTCGGGCCGGCGCGACCCGATCGACGG
>NZ_JBEVLO010000102.1:0-11552 GCF_040509115.1 Mycobacterium sp.
CCCTCCCAGCGTCTTGAGGTTGAGCCGCCGGATGGGTTCGACCTTGACTCGGCCGCCGCGCTTCTCGGGGCAACTGCGCCGCTTCGCCGAGCCGCGCTCGCGCACGATCTTGTCATAGGTCCTGGTGACGTACGCGTCAGGGTTCACCGGCATTGGCGGGCCTTCCTCTTGACTCTCTACGTTTCAGATCCCGAGCGCGAGGCGCACCGCGCGCACGTTTCGCCGGGATACCGGCACCATCGCGTTGTCGGGGTCGTCCATGATCAGGACGAGCTCGCCCTTGTCTCCACGTTCGACCTCGCGAATACGGTTCAGGTTGACGATGTGCTGGCGGTGCACCCGCAGGAAACCGGCATTGGTCAATTCGTGGTCGAGCTTGTCCAGGCCGGGCGAGGCGGCCAGCATCCTGCCCCGGTCGGTGGACAGCCACACGTCGTTGCCGTCCGATTCGGCGAACAGAACCTCTTCTGATCGCAGGAGCACCATCCGGTTGTCCCGGATCCCGACCACTCGGCGCGGTGGCTCCTCGACCGACGAGCTCGATTCGGCGTACGCGCCCGCTTCGGACCGTGGCAAATGCTCACCGTCGGCGGCACCGAACGAGATCAAGTGTCCGACCAGATTGCCGTGCCGGAACACCGGGCGAATGGCGATCGGCGACGGTTCGTCGGCGAGATGAGTGAAGATCTGGGTCGAGCCGGTCCAGTCGGGGTCGTTGCTCGCCTGCTTGCTGGCATAGCGGATGGCCTCGATGAACGCCGGGAGCCGCGGATTCCAGCGCACTGCCGGGTCGACGGCCGCGGAGTTGCCCGGCACGCCGAGCGGAATGCTCGCCATTTCGTCGGCGACCACGACCCTGCCCCCGACGTCGACGGCCGCCAGTGCGGCCGACGACCGTGTCCTGGCGTGGTTGTACGCAGCGAGCAGTTCGGCGCCGCCGCCCCTGGCAACCATGCGCAATTTGCTCTGGGTGTGCGCGGCGGCGTTGGCCAACCACCCACTCGCGGCCGCAGGCATGTCACTGCGCAAGGTGGAGATGTTGAGGCTCGCGATTGGTTCCTTGCTCACCACGTCCCGCACCGCAATGCCTGCGCAGGTCCAGTCGTGAAAGGCCTGGCACCAGTGTTCTTCTCGCCTGATCACCAAGGGATTTCGGGTTCCGAGGGCGGTGCCGATGCCGTTGGTGCCCACCGCGCTCTCCGACCAGCAGTACCACGGAGCGAGTCCAGTCCCGGCAGCGACGGCAAGGGTGGCCTTGTCGCCCCACTCGGCCAGGACCCTGCCGTTGGCGTCGGCGATGATGACGATGCCGAACTTCGACACCTCGTGGACGATGGCTGCGGCACGAAAACCCAGTTCCGCGAACACCACGTCGTGTTCGAGCGAATGGTCGACCTCTGTCACCGCCGCAGGCGCCTCGGACAGCAATGGGTCGACGCGGTAATGGTCCCGACATCGTTGCCACGAGATCGCCACCTCGGGCCGCACGCCGCGGACGTCGTCTTCTCCCTTGACGAATCGTTCCCACGCTTCATACATCGCGGGTCTGTTCGCGTCGGGGGGCAACACTTCGAGTCGTGCACCTGTCATTCGGGTCCACCTTTACGTGCTTGGACTTGTATTGATGACGCCGTCGATGCCCGAGCGGGCAGTTCGGAAATGCCTACCGAACTGCGGGGCACCTTGTGATGTAGATCATATACCTCTGCGTTTGTGATTCATTTCGAGCAAAGAAATGTGAAATCGCCGGTGCTTCCAGCGAATTCACGTCGCGGTCAGCCGTCGGGGTCCGCGACGGCGTCGGCGGCCCTGAGCACGCGAAGGATGTTCTGACCAGCGAGCTTGGCCAGGTCTGCGCTGGACCAGTTGCGATCGCCAAGCGCGGCGAAGAGGCGCGGATACCCCGACACGTCCTCAAGGCCCTCGGGCATGGCCTCCCCGCCCATGTAGTCAGCACCGATGCCGACGTGATCGATGCCTGCGACCGCACGCACGTGCTCGATGTGCCTCACGACGTCCGCCAACGTGGCCACCGGGGGCGGTGATTGCTCGGCGAGCGCCGCCATCAGTACGTCGTATGCGGATTCGCCCTTCTGGATGCCCCGGCGTCGGGCCTCGGCCTTCGCCTGCGCGTGCCACTCGGCGACTGGTGGTGACACGAACGCGGGCAGGAACGTCACCATGCACACGCCGTCGTTGTCAGCCAAGGTTGCCAGAACGTCGTCCGGCACATTGCGGGGGTGGTCGCAGACGGCGCGGGCCGACGAGTGGCTGAAGATCGCGGGCGCGGCGGTCACGCGGAGCGCATGCCTCATCACGTCGGCTGACACGTGTGACAGATCGACCAGCATTCCGAGCCGGTTCATCTCGCGGACGACATCCTCACCGAATTCCGAAAGGCCATGCAGCACTGGATCATCCGTGGCCGAGTCAGCCCATGGCACATTCCTGTTGTGGGTCAGGGTCAGGTAGCGCACCCCCAACTCACGCATCATGCGCAGCACCGCCAGGGACCCGTCGATGCAGTGGCCACCCTCCATGCCCAACAGCGATGCGACACGGTCGCCGGCGGCTTCAATCTCGTCCGCGGCGGTTGCCAGGATCAGCCGGTCTGGGTAGCGGGCCACCAGGCGCCTCACGAGGTCGATCTGCTCAAGCGTGGCAGCAACGGCTGCCGGCCCGGTGTAGAGCTCCGGGGATACGTACACAGACCAGAACTGCCCGGCGACGCCACCGACCTCCAACCGCTTCAGGTCCGTGTGCAAATCAGGCGCCAGCCCGGTCAGGTCGACGGCGTCGAGGTCGGAGGCGTACCGCTGGCGCAGCGCCCAGGCGAGATCGTTGTGACCATCGATCACACGCGTCATCGCACCTCCTCGACCGTTGCGTGTGCCACGAGCAAGTTTTCCCATCGGACGTGACGGCGGTCACCTTACGGTTCAGCGCTGAGATCGAACCGCCGGGCGAGGACGACGACCGTTCCCGCGGACTGGGGCGCCGCTCGTCAGCCTCTGGGTACCGTTCACGACCCACCCGATCGGGTAGGTATCCGGCCCGCGGCTCCGCCATGCGACGTCAGCGGCGTGACGCGTCACCGAACCCACCCCCTCGATCACCCGTTGGGTCGATGTCGGCGGACGCGAGCGCTGGTGTGCTCGGGGTCACACCGATGAACCGAAGTGGGGAAGAGTCATGAGAACTGATTTCATTGTGATCGGCGACGGCTCCGCACCAGTCGTGAACGGCCACAGGGTCCCAAGGGGCACCGGGCGGCAGTGCGTCGACGCCTCCCGTCGCCTCCGACGACTCGGAGCGACGGTCATCGACGTCCCGTCCCTGGCGGCCAAGCACCTTCCTGCGGCGTATCTCGGCACGCCGCCCGACGTGCGGCTCACGTCCACCGGGCCGGATCGTCGGGACAGCCACTTGCACGTCCAGTCATCGGGTGCCGTCCTGCGGGGACAGGCTGCCACTGAAGCGACGACGCTGCTGGCCAGGCGTGACCGCACTGCCGCGACGGTCAGCTACGACCTGAACGTCGGTTCCACCGCCAACGGCATGTCCGCGTCGGACCGGACCGCGATCGAGTTTCTGATCGGGTGCAGCGACATCGTCACGATGAGCGAATGCGACCTGGTGGCACTGCGTCGCGGCGAACGGTACGCCGATGCGGTCCGCTGGGTGATGGCGCGTGGGCCCGCGATCATCGCGTTGACCGACGACCTGGGTGGCTACGTCGGGTACTTCAGGGGCGGTTCGGTGGTCCATAGCCGCCGCAACGCCGATGTCGGCGCCACCCGCGGTGCCGGCCGGGCCTTGAGCGTCGGCCTGCTGCATGCCCTCGACGGGCGGGGCCTGCTCGGCGCCGGTGCACACGACGCGTTGCGGCGAATCGGCCGCGGTGAGGCCCACGACGTGTTCAGCGACGCGAATCGCCATGGCGCATCGACTTCTTCGCCCCTCGGATCCGCCCCGAGACACGAATCGAACTCGGCGGGTGGCCGGACGCTAACCCGTAACGTAGCGCTGCAACGTCGGGCCCAGCCACTCGACGAGCTCGTCAGAGCTCATGGCCACCACCGGCGGTAGCCGTAACACGAAGCGACACAACGCCATTCCGAGAATCTGGGTGGCGATCAAGCCGGCCCGCTTCGGGGCGTCGTCGGTGATGAACTTGCCGACCGCAGGCAACAACTGCGCGGCGAAGATGTCCTTCATGCGGTCCGCCGCGTCGGGATTGGTGGTCGCCGAGCGCAACAGCATGACGAGCGCATCGTCGTCCTCCCAGCGTGCGAGGAAGTGGGCAACGAGCCTCTTGCCCAACTCCGACTCGGGCACGTCCGACAGGTCCGGGAAGCGCAGATCGAACTCCGCCGCCGCGGCGAACAGCTGTTCCTTGTTGCCGAAGTAGCGCATGACCATCGACGGATCGATGTCGGCGTCCGCCGCGATGGCTCTGATGGTGGCGGCCTCGTAGCCCGATTCGGCGAATCGCTCCCTGGCCGCTGCCAGGATCACGGCCTTGGTCTGGTCGGCCTTCCTACCCATGCCAACGACTGTAGGCCAACAGGTGTTGACTTCTCTGACCGGCGCGCGCAACATGGAAATGCCAACAGATGTTGGCATTTGTTCCGGTCAAGGAGATCGCCGTGAATGACACCGACGTCCTCATCGTGGGAGCCGGCCCCACCGGGCTGACCCTCGCCGCATCGCTGCTGGTCAATGGCGTGCACGTCACGCTCGTCGACCGCAAGACCGAGGGGGCCAACACCTCGCGCGCCGCCGGGGTCAACGCCCGCACCCTCGAAGTGCTCGAGGGAATCGACGTAACGCGCCGCCTCCTCAAGGAGGGCATCGAGGTCCCCAGATTCACGATCCGCGACGGCACCAAGGTGCTCGTCCCCATCGACTTCGCCGGGCTGGCGACCGACTATCCCTTCACGCTGCTGGTCCCCCAGTCGACCACCGAACGCCTCCTCCTCGACCGTGTCCGCGAACTCGGAGGCGACGTCACCAGGCCCAAGGTGCTCACCACCGTCGTCCAGGATTCCACCGGCGTGACTGCGACCTTCGACGATGGCGACACCGTCCGCGCCCGCTACGTCGTCGGCGCCGACGGCATGCACAGCACGGTCCGCGAACAAGCGGGCATCGGCTTCACCGGAGACGCCTACGAGCACTCCTTCGTGCTGGCCGACGCATGCCTGACCGGTGACGCACCTACTGACGAGGTGCGCCTGTTCTGGGCCAGCGAAGGCCTCACCGTCGTCGCGCCGCTGCCCGACGGCACCTTCCGCGTCGTCGCCCCGGTCGACGATGCACCCGAGGCGCCGTCCGTGGCGTTCGTCCAAGACCTGCTCGACGCCCGCGGGCCAGGCGGCATCACGGTCACCGACATCACCTGGGGGGCGCGCTTCCGAATCCATCACCGCGTGGCGGACACCTACCGTGCAGGGCGCATCCTGCTGGCTGGCGACGCCGCCCACGTGCACAGCCCAGCGGGCGGTCAGGGCATGAACCTCGGCGTCCAGGACGCCGTCGCGCTTGCCGAGGCCCTGACGACCGTCGTGTCCGGTGGCCAGGACGCCGTCCTCGACGCCTACGCCGCGACCCGCCGCCCCATCGCCCACCAGGTCGTCGAGCTGACGGACCGGCTCACCAGGCTCGCCACGCTCCCCCGCGCGCTACGCCCGCTGCGCAACCTGTTCCTCGGCGTCCTCGGCCGCATCCCGATGGCCCGTCGCGCACTGGCGGCGCGGCTATCGGGATTGGTCTATCGGTGATCGGGGCACCCTTGGGGCCATGACCCGGACGCGAGGAGGACTCCATGGCATCTGAGCCGAGAACGTATCCACAGGGCGTGCCCAGCTGGATCGACACCGTCGCCCACGACCTCGACGAAGCCAAGCGGTTCTACGCGGGGCTTTTCGACTGGACGTTCACCGACGCAATGCCCGCCGAGGCACCCGGCCACTACCTGATCGCCACCATGAAGGGTGAGGACGTCGCCGCGATCGGCTCACCGGACTCCGACGACCAGCCGGTCAAGTGGCACACCTACCTTGCCGTCGACGACGCCGACGCAACCGCTGCGGCCGTCGAGGCGGCCGGCGGCACCGTGACGATCGCTCCCGTCGACGCCGGACCCGGCGGCCGGATGGCCGCCTGCATCGATCCCCGCGGCGCCGAGTTCCGGCTATGGCAGGCCCGCAACCGACTCGGCGCACAACTCGTCAACGCGCCGGGGTCATGGAACTTCAGCGACCTCCAGACCACCGATCCGCACGCGGCCGCCACCTTCTACGCGCCGATGTTCGGCTGGGAGATCGACGACATCGGATACGCCACCGTGGTCCGCAAGCCCGGCTACGGCGACCACCTCGCGGCCACGGCCGACCCCGACATCAGGAAACGGCAGGAGGAGGCGGGCACACCCGCGGCGTTCGAAGACGTCATCGCGTGGATGCGGCTGATCCCCGAGGGCCACCCCGAACTGTGGCAGGTGACCTTCGCCGTCGCCGACCGCGACACGTCCGCTGCCACCGCGGAGGATCTCGGCGCCACCGTCCTCGCAACCGACGACTCCGAGTGGACGAGGACCGCGACCGTCCGCGAACCACAGGGGGCGGAGTTCGTGCTGAGCCAGTTCACCCCGCCGAAGGGCTGAGCCGGACCTACGCTGAGCGCCGACCCAGCGAGCTTGTCGAACTCGTCAATTCCACTGTGGCGTAAGGCTTACCGCACGCCGCCGGGTGATGACCCACAGCACGGCGGTGGCCACCACGGCCTCCACCAGTGACGCAGCCGTTGCCACGATCATCAACGTCGACATCGGGCTGGCGGTACCGATCGTGACGGCCTCGCCGTGGTGATGACCTGGCATGGACCAGTGCACCGCCACCATGCCCAGGTTCATCACGGCGACGATGCACCACACCCGCGGTGAACCCGCCGCCCACAGTTCGCGCGCGCAGTACAGACACGCCAGCGCCATGCCCACGATGAGCACGCCCACGGCGAGATTGGCGGCGTCGCCGACCATCACACCGTGCAGAACCGCCGAGCAGACCGCCAGCGCGGCACACGCGCGCCGCCCCAGGGTCGCTCCAGAGTGCATGGTTCAACCATGGCACTCGCGGGGCATCACTGCCACCGGAAGCTACAGACCCAACTCCTCGACGGTGGTCGCACGCATCTCCATCTTGCGGACCTTGCCCGTCACCGTCATCGGGAATTCGTCGACGACGCGGACGTACCGCGGGATCTTGTAGTGCGCCAGCTTGCCTGCGGCGAAGGCTCTGATCGCGTCGGCATCGATGGGATCCTGACCCGCCCGCATCCGGATCCAGGCACAGATCTCCTCGCCGTACTTCGGGTCGGGGACGCCGATGACCTGCGCATCGTCGATGTCGGGATGGGTGTAGAGGAACTCCTCGATCTCCCTCGGATATACGTTCTCCCCACCGCGGATCACCATGTCCTTGATGCGCCCGACCACGTTGCAGTAGCCGTCCTCCCGCATCACCGCCAGATCGCCGGTGTGCATCCACCCGTCGGCGTCGATGGCCTCGGCGGTCTTGGCGTCCTCATTCCAGTAGCCGAGCATCACCGAGTAGCCGCGCGTGCAGTACTCACCGGGTTCACCACGCTCCAACACCTCACCCGACTTCGGGTCGACGATCTTGATCTCGACGTGTGGGTGCGCGCGACCGATGGACGACGTGCGGTGCTCGAGGTCGTCGTCGGCGAGGGTCTGGCACGACACCGGCGACGTCTCGGTCATGCCGTACGCAATCGTCATCTCGGTCAAGTTCATCTCGTTGATGCACCGCTTCATCACCTCGACCGGGCACACCGAGCCCGCCATGATTCCCGTGCGCAGCGACGACAGATCGGTGTCCGCAAGCGACGGATGGCCGAGCATCGCGATGAACATCGTCGGCACGCCGTAGAGCGCGGTACAACGCTCCTTCGCCACCGCCGCCAGCGTCAATCCCGGGTCGAAACCGGGTGCCGGAATGACGATCGTCGCGCCGTGCGTGGTGCAACCAAGGTTGCCCATCACCATGCCGAAGCAGTGGTAGAACGGCACCGGGATGCACAGCCGATCCTCGGGGCCCAGATTGATCTGCCCCGTGACGAAGTAGCCGTTGTTCAAGATGTTGCGGTGCGACAACGTCGCGCCCTTCGGGAATCCCGTTGTCCCAGAAGTATATTGAATGTTGATCGGGTCGTCGGGTTTCAGGCCGGCGAGGCGTTCGGCGAGCTCGCCCGCGGACACGTCATCAGCGCGGTCTCGCAGTGCCGTCCAATCTTCGGTGCCGAGGAACACGACCTCGCGCAGCGACTCGATCCCCGAACGGACCTCGTCGACCATGCCGACGTAGTCCGACGTCTTGAACTCCGTCGCCGAGATCAGCGTGCGCACCCCGGACTGGTTGAGCACGTAGGACAATTCGTGCGTGCGGTACGCGGGGTTGACGTTGACCAGGATCGCACCGATCTTCGCCGTGGCGTACTGCACGATGACCCACTCGGCCCGGTTCGGCGCCCAGATGCCGACTCGCTCGCCCACCGCAATGCCCAGCGCCATGAGCCCCCTTGCCACCGTGTCGATCTCGGCGTTCAATTCGCCGTAGGTCCACCGCCGGTCCTGCGCAACGTCGACCAAAGCCTCGGCGTCCGGCGCCGTCGCCACCGTCCGCTCGAAGTTCGCGCCGATCGTCTCCTCCAGCACCGGGACGTCGGTCGGACCCGCATCGTAGGACTGCATGTTCACTCCACCAGATCTTCGTAGCGGTACTCGGTGTCGATGACGGTACCGGTGCGGTGGGCCTCGTCCTCCCGGTTCCTCAGCTCCACCCGGCGAATCTTGCCGGAGATGGTCTTGGGCAACTCGAAGAACTCGATCCGCCGCACCCTGAGGTAGGGCGCCAGGTGGTCGCGGGCGTGCTCCATGATCGCCTTCGCCGTGTCGGCACCGGCCGCCCATCCGTCGGCGAGCGCCACGTACGCCTTGGGCACCGCGAGCCGGGTGTGGTGCGGCTGCGGGACGACGGCGGCCTCGACGACCGCGGGGTGCTCGATCAGCACGCTCTCCAGCTCGAATGGCGAGACCTTGTAGTCCGAGGACTTGAATACGTCGTCGGTGCGCCCGATGTAGGTGATGTAGCCGTCGGCGTCCCGGCTCGCGACGTCGCCGGTGTGGTAGTAGCCGCCCGCCGTGACGGCCGAATTGCGCTGCGGGTCATCCAGATAACCCGTCATGAGATTGACCGGCGCGCGGCTGAGATCCAGACAGATCTCGCCCTCGTCCGCGAGCTCGCCGGTCACCGGATCGACCAGCACCACCGGCACGCCTGGCATCGGCCTGCCCATCGAACCCGCCTTCACCCGCTGACCTGGCGTGTTGCCGACCTGCAGCGTGGTCTCCGTCTGCCCGAACCCGTCGCGGATGGTCAACCCCCACGCACGCTCCACCCGGGCGATGACGTCGGGATTCAGCGGCTCACCCGCACCGAGGATCTCCCGCAGCCCTTCGGGACGCTCACCGAGGTCACTCTGAATCAGCATGCGCCACACCGTTGGTGGGGCGCAGAACGTGTTGACGCCGGCCCGCCGGAGCTGGTCCAGCAGCGCGGCGGCGTCAAACTTGACGTAGTTGTAGACGAAGATCGTCGACTCAGCGATCCACGGCGCGAAGAAGCAGCTCCAGGCGTGCTTGGCCCAGCCGGGTGAGCTGATTGCGAGGTGCACGTCTCCGGGTTGCAAGCCGATCCACGCCATCGTCGACAGATGCCCCACCGGGTAGCTGATTTGGCTGTGCTCCACCAGCTTCGGCTTGCTGGTCGTACCGGAGGTGAAGTAGATCAGCAGGGTGTCGCCCACCTCGGTGCCCGGTGCGAACGGACCGTCGGGTACCGCGTCGTAGGCGTCGGCGTAGCGGTGCCAGCCCGGCGCCTCACCCACCGCGACGCGGATGCAGTCACCGGCGACGGCAGCCAACTCGGGAGCGTCGAACTTGGTGGTATCGGCAGGGTTCGCGATGACGAATCGCGCACCGCCACGGGTGACGCGGTCGGCTAGATCGGCAGGCCCCAGCGCAGCCGTCGTCGGCATGATCACCGCGCCGAGTTTGGCGACCGCCAGCATCGCCTCCCACAGCTCTACCTGATTGCCGAGCATCAGGAGGACGCGGTCGCCCTTACCGACTCCGAGGCCGCGCAACCACGTCGCGACCCGGTCGGAGCGCCGCGCCATCTCCGCGAACGTCACCTTCTGCTCGCTGCCGTCCTGCTCGACGATCCACAACGCAGGCCGGTCGGCGGTCTCCTGAGCAGAGGCGATGACGTCGAACCAGTCGGTGGCCCAGTTGAACGTGCCGGTCAGCTGCGGCCAGGCGAACTGCTCGACGGCCTTGTCGTAGTCGCCAATCACATTGACCAGCTGATCGCGCGCATCGCGGTAGGAGCCGGTGTTGGCGCTTTCGATGTTGGAGACCATGCCGACTAGGATCTACGTCACACTCATCCACCCGCCACCCCCGAAAGAGGGTGACCATGCTCCAGTCGCCGCACCCACTGCTCCGTCCGCGGGACACCGACGTGCTGCGCGCCGAACTCCGGGCGATCGCCGCCGTCGGGGACGTGCCGGTGCTGTTCGGCGGCGAGGTGAACGCGGGAGCGCTGCTGCTCACCGAGTTCGTCGGCACCAGGACCGCTGGGTTGCGAGGGCTGACCGTTCACTCCAGCTCGGGCCTCGGCGGGGCGAGCATGGTGGCCGGACGTCCGATGTCGGTCGCCGACTATCGCAACGCCGCCAGCATCAGCCACGACTACGACGGACCCGTGCTCACCGAGGGCATCAAGTCGGTGCTCGCCGTCCCGGTGGTGGTGGACGGCAACGCGCGGGCGGTGCTCTACGGCGCCTACCGGGCCAGCGCGCCCATCGGCGATCGCACCGCGGACCTGATGGTCGCCTCCGCGCGACGGATCGGCATGGAACTCCGGATTCGTGACGAGGTGGACCGCCGACTGCGGCTGCGGGATGCCACCGCCACCGCCGGCACCGGCGCAGGCTCCGAGCTGATCCGCGAGGTCCACGCCGAGCTGCGGCGCCTGGCCACCGACGCCCAACCCGGCATGCGCGACGAGCTACAACGACTCGCGGCGCGCCTGACCGGGCAGGGCGATTCCGACGTGCACCTCACGCCACGCGAGCTCGACGTGCTCGCCCAGGTCGCGATGGGATGCACCAATGCCGAGGCGGCCGAACGCCTTTCGCTGCGTCCCGAGACGGTGAAGAGCTACCTGCGCAGCGCCGCCGCGAAACTCGGCGCCCACACCAGGATCGAGTCCGTGAGCAAGGCGCGCCGATTGGGGCTGCTGCCCTAGCTACGCGAGATGCCTTGTGCCCCTTCAGAAGGGTGGGGGGTTGTGTTGGTCGAGGTGTTGGTTGCGGTGGCGTTCGGTGGTGATGGTGGCGTGGTGTTGTTGGGCGCGGGTGCGTTGGCGTAGGGGCATGGTGAGTTCGCGGCCGGGGGTGAGTTCGCG